>CAYMYP010000013.1:0-10537 GCA_964394705.1 uncultured Candidatus Saccharibacteria bacterium
AAGCTATGGCCAATATGCAACGGCGCGTTTACATAAGGTAATGTTGTAGTAATATAAAATTTTTTCATTTAAAAAATTTGACCTCTTTTAATATTCCCAATCTTTTCTTCAAAAATTTCTTGAATTACTACTGCAAGCGGCACTGAAACTAAAATTCCCAAAGCGCCTCCAATTTTTGCTCCAATTAAAAGAGCAAGAATTACGATTACAGGATGCAAATCAACACTTTTTTTCATAAATAAAGGAACCAACAAATGATTTTCTAATTGTTGAATTAAAACAAAAATAATTAAAACATAAATTGCTAAAGAAAAAGAAGTAGTAAGCGCAGAAACAAAAGCAGCGCCACCAGCAACAATTGGCCCAACATAAGGAACTATTTCAATAAGTCCTGCTAAAAGAGCTATAAAAAAAGCATGGCGAACTCCTAAAATCCATAAAGCTAAAAATACTAAAATAAATATACTTAAACTTAAAAGAATTTGAGCGCCAAACCATCTACTAATCCTTTTTCTTGATTTTTCATAAATTCGCAAAACTATTGATTCATAATTTAATGGCAACACAGTACGAATAAATCTTTCCACACCATCTTTTGTAAGAGATAAATAAAAAGAACTAATAAAAATAGAAACACTTAAAAAAGCATTGCCTGCAATATTCATTAAAAGACTCAATGGAGATGATTCACTAGAAAAAAGATTGTTTGAAATCTTATTAATAAATTCAATTAAAGAAGCAGATTTGAAATTTAAAATTGGCCCAAAAAATTTATTTAATCCATATTTATTTAAATTATTTAAAATATTAAGTAAATCAATTAAAATCAAAGGAATTACCGCATATAAAATTGCGGCTATAATTAATGCCATAAACGCAAACACAAAAATTGTAGCGACTACTCGTGGTAATCCCCTTTTTTCCAAAAAATCAATAAAAATATCAAGACCTGAAGAAATAATTATTGCTAAAAACAACCCCAAAAATATATCGGTATTTAAATAAAAAATTACTGCAAAAAGAACAAATAAAAATATCCTCCACAAACTTGCCCAAGAAATTTCAATTATTTTTCTCTCCATATTTATTAAAACGAATAAATCTTTAAAAAATTACGTATTTTTAAAAATATCAACAAATTCCTTTTTATTTTTATATGGACCTATAATAGCCAAATTAATGTTTTGACTTATAAAAATTTTATTTGCCACTTCCATAATTTCGCTAGCGCTTATTTTTTTGATTTTATTTATAATTTCTAAAGGATTTAAAATTTTTTGAGTCAAAATTTCTCCTACGCCATAAAAACTTGCTAATTCATCGGTAGTTTCGAGATTTAAAATAAAATTTCCAATTAAATGATTTTTTGCTTTTTCCAATTCAAAATCCGAAACTTTTTCCTTGGTTATTTTTTTAAATTCATTAAGAATCGCTTCAATTACAATTTTGGTTTTTGCGCGATCAACTCCTGCTGATACAGCTAAATATCCATGATCTAAAAACAATTCTACATCACTTTTAATATAATAAGCAGCGCCCAACTCTTCTCGCACTTTTTTAAATAATCTTGAACTCATACCACCCCCTAAAATATGCGATAAAAGTTCTAAAACATATTTTTGAGGATGAAAAACATCAAATGCCCTTATGCCCAAAATTAAATGATCCTGGTCAGATTCCTTAAATTTAATTGCTATTTGGGGTTTTGTTTGTTCCCAAGTTGTTTTTGCTTTATTTATTTTTTTTGTTTTTGATAAATTACCAAAAGTATTTTTTATTTTTGTTTTAATTATTTTTTCATCAAAATTTCCAGAAATAACAATTACAGTTTTAGAGGCAACATAATGTTTTTTACGATAAGCCAAAAAATCTTCTTTTTTAAGACGTTTAATAATTTCAGGCTCTCCAGCAATATCCCAACCTGCTGGCTGATCGCCATAAAGTAATTTCATAAAAACATCATGAACTTTACGCATTGGAATATCTTCATACATTTTTATCTCTTCTAAAATAACTCCCCTTTCTTTATCTATTTCTCTTGGATTAAAAATGGGATTTAAATATAAATCTGAAATTATATCAAAAACACTTTCTAATTTTTCTTTTTGAACTTTTGCCCAATAACCAGTATATTCCTGTGAAGTAAAAGCATTATATTCTGCGCCCAAAGCATCAAGTTCTTCAGCAATCATTCCAGCTGAAGGCCTATTTTTTGTACCCTTAAAACAAAGATGCTCTAGAAAATGAGAAATGCCGTTTATATTTTTAGTTTCATATTCAGAACCAGCTTCAACTAATATTAAAACAGTAGCATTTAAATTTTGAGGATTATTTATTAATAAAACCCTTAAACCATTATTTAAAACAAATTTTTTAGATAAATTCAAAATCATAATTTATTAATACAACCAAAAAACTAATAAGTCAAATAGAATATTCTTTTTTAAAAATTTTTATGTTATATTAATCTTATGAATAAACTTACAAATATTATCAAAAAAGTTTTGCCAGCGGTTGTTTCAATTGTTATTTTAGAAAAAAATAAAAAAATACCAGAAGAAATTTTGCCATTTTTATCCCCTTCTCAAAAAAGAAAATTAGAAAAAAAACAAAAAAATAGTTTAGAAATAGAAAATGGCTCTGGATTTATAGCTTCAAAAGATGGCTTAATTTTAACAAATAAACATATTGTTTATAAAAATAAAAATACTAAATATTTAGTTATAACTAATGATGATAAAAAATATGAAGCTTCAGTTTTGAGCATTGATCCAATTAATGATGTAGCTATTTTAAAAATTAATAAAAACAATTTACCATTTATTAAATTAGGAGATTCTTCAAAATTAGAATTAGGAGAAGAAGTTTTAGCAATTGGTAATGCTTTAGGAATTTTTAAAAATACCGTTTCTTCAGGAATAATTTCTGGAATTTCAAGGCATCTTTATGCGCCCAAAACAAAAACAACTCCTCCTCAAGAATTAAGGGGTTTAATTCAAACAGATGCCGCAATAAATCCAGGAAATTCAGGTGGACCATTAATTAATCTAAAAGGAGAAGTAATCGGTATAAATGCAGTTATGGTTCAAGGCGCTGAAAATATTGGTTTTGCAATTCCTATTAATGCTGCGAAAAAAGATTTAGAAGATATCAAAAAATATGGCAAAATTAGAAGGCCTTTTTTGGGTATTAGATATTTAACTATTAATGATGAAATTAAAGAAAAATTTAATTTGCCATTTAATTACGGAGCTATAATTTTAAAAGAATCACCAACTGATCCCGCAATTATTTACCAAAGCCCGGCATTTAAAGCAAAACTAAAAGAAAAAGATATTATTTTAGAATGTAACAATAAAAAAATAACAACTAATTATTCTATTTTAGATATTTTAGAAGAAAAAAATATCGGAGATATCCTAAATTTTTTGATTTGGCGCAACGGCAAAAAATTTAAAACAACAATTAAACTTGAAGAGCGCTTAGGTTAAACAGAAAATCAAAAAATTTATAAAAAATTTATTAAATTTAATTTTATTTTGTTATATAATAAAATTATGAAAAATTTAGTAAAAGGTAAAGCATGGATATGTGATGTTTCAATGGGATATGGACACCAAAGAACAGCATATCCTTTAAAAAATTTAGCGCCTAACAAACAAATTATTCATGCAGATAGATATGAAAATATACCCACAGAAGACAAAAAAATCTGGGAATTAAATAGAAAATTTTACGAGTTTATTTTAAATATTGAAAGAATTCCTTTAATTGGTAAAATTTCTTTTGAATTATTTGATCAACTACAAAAAATTACAAACCTTTATCCTAAAGACAAAGAACTTCCACCTACTTTTATATTAAAACAAACTTATAATTTTATTAAAAATGGTTGGGGTAAACATTTAATTGAATATTTAAAATCACAAAACAAAGAATTGCCATTTATAACTACTTTTTTTGTGCCTGCTTTTATGGCTGAATATTGGCGATATCCAGGAAAAATTGCTTGTATAATTTGTGATACTGATATTTCAAGAACTTGGGCGCCATTAAAACCCCAAGAAAGCAGGATCATTTATTTTGCTCCCACAGAAAAAGTAGTGCAAAGACTTTTAAGTTATGGCGTAAAAACAGAAAATATTTTTTTAACTGGCTATCCCTTGCCAAAAGAAAATTTAGGAGATTACAAAAATTTTTCTTTGCTTAAAAAAAATTTAGCTCAAAGATTGGTAAATTTAGATCCTAAAAAAAATTATCAAAATAAATACGCGCCTCTCATTAAAAAATATTTTAAAAAATTGCCAGCAAAATCAAATCATAAGCTTACTATTATGTTTTCCATCGGAGGCGCCGGCGCACAAAAAGAAAGGGTAATTCAAATAATTAAAAGTCTATTATATCTTTTAGAAAATAATTCTTTAGATTTTATTATTGGTTGTGGCAGCAAAGAAGAAGTAAAACAATATTTTTTATCACAACTTTTAAAACTAAGACTGGGATTTAATATTGATAAAAATATATTTTTAATTTATCATCCATCAACCGAAAAATATTTTGAATTATTCAACAGTTATTTAAATCAAACTGATATTTTATGGACAAAGCCAAGCGAACTTTCATTTTATGCTGGACTAGGAATACCTATTATTATTGCTCCACCATTAGGATCTCATGAAAAAATAAATAAAACTTGGTTAATTGAAAATGGATTTGGTATAACTGAACAAGATTTACGTTTTACTAATGAATGGCTTTTTGACTTAATTCGTGAAGGAAAATTAGCTGAAACGGCAATGGAAGGATTTATTGAAATTAGAAAAGACGCAGTAAAACAAATTGAACATATTATTCGCTTTGGTGGAATTTAAAAAATGTTAAAAAAATTTTTATTAATTTTAGGAATAATTATTTTAATTTATATAATTTTATTGATACCAAATTTTTCTTCTAATAATCAACTTTTTGGCATCACTTTTAGTGAAAGTTATACTAAAGCTCTAAATTTAAATTTAAAAGAAACTTATTTAGCAATTTTAAATGAATTAAATTTTAAAAAAATTAGAATTGTCGCTTATTGGAATTTAATTGAAAAAGAAAAAAATAATTTTAATTTTGAAAATTTAGATTTTCAAATTAATGAAGCTACTAAAAGAAATAAAGAAATAATTTTAGCAATTGGATTTAGAGTGCCGCGTTGGCCAGAATGCCATATCCCACAATGGGCAAAAAATTTAGATGAAAAAGAGTTTAAAGTAGTGCTTTTTAATTACTTAGAAAAAATTATAAACCGATATAAAAATAATCAAAATATTTATGCCTGGCAAGTTGAAAATGAGCCATTTTTAAAAATTTTTGGAATATGCCCAAGCCCAAATAAATCTTTGTTTAATGAAGAAATTAAATATATAAAAAATCTTGATCTACAAAGAAAAATTTTAATAACTGACAGCGGTGAATTAAGTAGCTGGCTAAATACCGCTGGCAAATCAGAAATTTTTGGGACAACTTTATATCGCTATGTTTGGAATCAATATACTGGATTTTTTAAGCATATGATTCCTCCATCAATTTATACTTTGCGCGCTTGGATGGTTAAAAATTTTACTAATACTAAAGAAGTAATCATTGCTGAACTTCAAGCTGAACCATGGATTCCAAATTCAAATTATTCTCCCAAAGAACAATCACAACTATTTACTGTTGATGATTTTAAAGAAAATATTAATTTTGCTAAAAAAACAGGAATAAAAGAAATATTTTTATGGGGAGCTGAATGGTGGTATTTTCAAAAACTAAATAATAACCCAATTTATTGGGAAGAAGCTAAAAAATTAAATTAATTTTCAAAAAATTTTTTCTTTAATTCAAGAGGTTCTATAAATTTAATTGCTTCTCTAATTTTAGAAAGTCCAACAGCATTTGAAGCTTTTAGCAAAATTAAATCTCCTGGTTTAATTAAATTTATAACCATCTCTATAGCCTCATCTACTACATCAAAACTAAAAATTTTATTTTTATTTAAACCTTTTTCTTTTGCGCGTGATGCAATAAATTTTGCGCGTGGTCCAATTGTTATTAAAATATCAGCAATTTTTGCAGCAATTTCGCCAACTCGTTCATGAGCAAAAATACTATATTTCCCAATTTCAAGCATATCTCCTAAAATCGCTATTTTTCTTTTCGATGGAATTGAAGCTAAAAGTTCTAAAGCTGCTGACATTGAAAGTAAACTTGCATTATAGCAATCATCAATAATTAAACTATCTTTAATTCCTTTAATTAAATTTGACCTTCCTTCTGTTGGTCTATATCTTTCTTCAAAAGCTTCGGCAACATTTATTAAATTAATATTTAAAGATAATCCCACTAAAGCAGCAGCAGCGCAAGCATATGCATGAATTTTTCCAAAAGTATTAGGTATTCTTATTGGAATTATGCTATTACCATATTTTAATTTAAAAACTTCCCCCTGCAATATTTCTCCTTCAAATTTATTTTCAAAATTTATAATGCTTAAATCTGCTAATTCATCAAAACCAAAAGTCAATATTTTAGCATTTGTTCGATTAGTTAAACTCATCACTGTATCATCGTCGCAATTTAAAATAGCAATCCCCCAAGAAGGCAAAGACATAATTAAATTTGATTTTTCAAGCGCAAGTTCTTCTTTGGAATTATAAAATTCAACATGAACCGGAACTTCGCCAATTGCGGTAATAATTCCAATTATTGGTTTAGCAATAGTAAGTAAATATTTTATATCTTTTGGTCTATCTGCGCCATATTCCAAAATTAAAATTTCAGGATAATTTTTGTTTTTAAAAATAATTTGAATAATGCTTTTAAAAATTACTTTAAGCCAAAAATTAAATTTTTCAAATAATTTTTGGCCGCTTGGTGTATATCTACTTACTAATTTTAATTCGTTTTCGCTCCACTCCCCTAAAATTGTAAGTGGCAAACCCAAATCATTATTTAAATTACCATAAGAAGTTCGAGCATTAAAATATTTACCCAAAACTGCATATACAGCATTTTTAGTAGAAGTTTTTCCAACAGAACCAGTAATACCAATAATTTTAGGCTTATATCTCCAAATAGTTAATTTGGCTAATTCTTTTAATATTTTTCTTAAAATTTTTACAAAAATATTTTTCATATTTAAATTTAATTATTTATTTCATCTGGCGGAATATTATAATAATTTAAAATAAATTCTGCGAGTTCTCTAAACGCAGGAACAACAGTTAAACCCGCTAATTGCGTTCCTTCTGGTTCGTCAATTCTAATTAAAATAGTAAATTTTGGATCCTTTGTTGGGCCAAAACCAACATAAGTATGAATATAAGCATCTTTATATCCTCCATTTTTAAAATCAGGAACTTGAGCAGTCCCAGTTTTACCAGCAATAGAATATCCTTTTATTTTTGCCACACCAGCTTTATTAACAGCACTTACCATCATTTGAGCAACTTTATGAGCAGTTTCCTCTGAAATTACTCTTTCTAAAACCTCAGGAGAGCTTTCTGCGTTTAAATACGGTCTCATTAATTTTCCGCCATTAGCAATTGCTGAAATTGCATTAATTAATTCAATTGGGGTAACTGCTACGCCTTGGCCAAAAGAAGCAGTTGCAAAATTAATATCAGAAGGATTAACCAAAAGCGATTTTAAACTTCCGCTCACTTCATCTGGCAAATCAATTCCTGTTTTTTTATCAAGCCCAAATTTTTTTAAATAATTCAAAAAGATTTCTCTACCCATTTGCCTTTGTGCAAAAACAGCGCCTGTATTTACTGATCCTTCAATCACTTGAGTCATTGTAATTTTACCATGCGCTTTTAAATCCCAGTTTTTAATTGTTCTGCCATTAAAAGTAACAGAACCAGTATCTACAAAGGTTGTATCAGGAGTGATTTTTTGAGAATCAATGCCTGCAGCCATTGTTATAACTTTAAAAATTGATCCTGGTTCGTAAATTTTAGAAACAGCTGGGTTTAAAAAATTTCCTATTTCATATTTAGAATAATTATTAGGATCAAAATTTGGGATGCCAGCCATTGCTAAAATTTTTCCAGTTTGAGGATCTTCTACGATTACTACTCCACTTTTTGCTTTTTGGTTAATAACCAAAGAATTTAAAATTCTTTCTGCTTCTTTTTGAATATTTAAATCTATTGTCAAAAATAAATCTTTGCCTGATTTTACAACTAATTCTCCATTTTTTAACTCCGGGTCAAAACCAGTTAAAAAACTATCATATTTTTTTTCAAGACCATAAATTCCTTGCTGAATGTCGTTATCATTATAACCAACATAACCTAAAATATGACTTGCCAAATTATTAAAAGCATAAAATCTTTCTGGAATGCTATTAACATAGATACCTTTAATATTCATTTTTTGAATTTGTGAAACTATATCATCCGAAGCTTTTCTTAAAATTAAAGCATAGGCGCTTTTTTTGTCTGACAATTTTTTTGCTAAAGTTTCTTTATCATTAAATTCAATAACCGAACTTAATTTAGAAATAGTCCCAGATACATCTTCTATTTCTTTTGGAACTGCATAAATAGTTGGAAAATCTTTATTCGTTGCAGCAACAATTAAGTTATTATTTTTATCTTGAAAATAAATACCTCCTCTTAAAGTTTGAGGTAAAATTTTATTTAAATATTGAGATTCAGCTAATGCAAAATAATATTTATTTTTTAAAATTTGTAAATCATAAAGGCGCCAAAGCGAAACTCCATATAATAAAATAAAACATATTATTAATAATTTAATCCTAACTGCCATGATTTACTATTAATTTCTAAATACTCCGGATTATTTTCTTTTACCATACCATATTCCTGCGCTATTTTTTCTAAATTATCTCCTGAAACGATATCAAATATTTTTTCCGTTAATTCTGTTGTTTGAATTTCAAATTGTTTAATGTCTTTTTCCATTTTAACAATATTTTTATTAAAATTTACAACATAATTATATAAAACTATTAAAATTAAGCTTGATATAAACAACAAAGAAAATGCTAAAACTAATAAAAAATTTAAAATTGACTTTTTTTCTGGTTGAATAATTGTCATTTTTTTATAAAATTATTGCCGACCTTAATTTTGCAGAACGACTTTTGGGATTTAATTTAATTTCCTCGCTTGTTGATGTAATTGGTTTTTTAGTTAAAATTTTTAATTTATTTTCTTTGCTTAATTTTTTAAAATAATTTTTAACTATTCTATCTTCGCCAGAATGAAAACTTATAATTACAACCCTGCCACCAGTTTTTACAATATAATTTAAATTTTTTAAAACATTTTCTAAATTTTCTAATTCTTTATTTAAATAAATTCTTAATGCCTGAAATGTTTTTGTAGCTGGATGAATTTTTTTATATAAATAACTTTTAGGGACAGAAGCTTTAATAATTTTAACTAAATCTTGAGTTGTTTTAATTTTATTTTTTTTACGGCTATCAACTATTTCTTTTGCAATTAAATAAGCGTATCTTTCATCACCATATATTTTTAAAACATCAAAAATTTTTTTATATGGTGCTTTATTTAAAAACTGAGCCGCAGTTTCGCTTTGGTTATCATAAGTCATAATAAGAGGTTCATCTTTTAAAAAACTAAATCCCTTATTGCTTTCTTTAATGTGCCAAGTTGAAAAACCTAAATCTAAAACAAGTCCATCTGCTAATCCTAATTTTTTTTCTTTTAAAATCATTGGCAAATTTTTATAATTATCATTGACTAAAATTATTTTATTTTTTAAATTTTCATTCCATTTTTTAATTTCTTGACTTGCTTTTTTAAATAATTCTTTATCCCACTCTACTCCTAACAAAATTCCATTTGGGCTAATATATTTTAAAATTTCTTTGCTGTGCCCACCACCATTTAAGGTACCATCAATAATAAATTTTTTCGGCTTTAAATCTAAAAATTCTATTGTTTCTTTTAATAAAACCGGAACATGCATTTAAATTCCAAGTTCTTTAAGTTTTTCTGCAATTTCTTCTGTCTGACTTTCGGTTTTGTTTTTATATTGTTCCCATCGCTCAGCGCTCCAAATTTCAATACGGTTATAAAGGCCAGCAATTACTACATCTTTTTTTAAATCAGCATATTTTCTTAAATAATCAGGAATTAAAATTCTTCCTTGATTATCAAATTCAACATCGCGGGCTCCAGCAAGCATTAATCTTACAAATGCTCGAGAATTATATTGAGAAATTGGTAATTCAATTAATTTTTTTACTAAAACCTCCCATTCATTAGCTCCAAAAACAAACAAACAATTATCTAACCCACGCGTAATAATAGCGCCTATTCCAAGTTTATCTCTAAACTTTGCTGGCATTGCCACTCGACCTTTTAAATCCATACTATGTTTATATTCTCCAATTAACATATTTTTATAAAAAATCTTTATTTTAAATCTTTATTTTATTGATTTTTTAATTTATCCTACTTATCCACAAAAACCACCTAAAAACTATCACTTATCCCCAAAATTATCCACAATT
>CAYMYP010000014.1:0-1168 GCA_964394705.1 uncultured Candidatus Saccharibacteria bacterium
CCGCCGAAGGCGGACAATAGGGTGGGAAAGCGTTTCCGTAATTCCTGCGCCAGCAGGAAAGCAGAACAGATCTAGCAGTACAATCAATTCTTAAAACTATTGAAAATCATTTTTCAAAACCATTAGGGATTAAAGAACAATATGTGGCAACAAGGCATGGCGGGTCAGCAAATTTGAGTTCAGATTATAGTAATAAAAAACGACACATCTTAAGACTGCGCGCGCTTGCTGATGCGGATGGCAATCCAGAAAGAGAAATTTATGATGACCTTAATTTAATGCCAAATACTAAATGCGAAACTAATAATAAAGTTTGGCATAAAAGAATTGAGTAAAAATTGGGGATATATAATTGGAATTGTATAATCCTAGAAGTGTCTTGGTTTATTATATTATAAATCTATGTTTTTAGCTATATTCTTAAATGCTCTTGATGGCACCTAATCCAGGTGTTTCCAATTAAAATATCCCAAAAGTTAAAATTGGGTGGGGTTATATAAAAATTTGCTTTTTTTAAAAAAATTGTTATAATTTAATTTAAATTAACTGCTTTATAACTTTAAATAATTTATAATATAATAAAAAGTGAAAGGTTTTTTTATAATAAAAATAGGATTGCATAATTATTTCTCCTTGCCCGGGTGGCGGAACTGGCAGACGCGCACGGTTCAGGACCGTGTTCTTTAAGAATGTGGGTTCAAATCCCACCCCGGGCACATAAATATGAATAAGTTTAATTTAAAAACAAAAAAAGAGGGGGTTGTGTTTCCTAAAAAAAGATCGCCTATCAAGGCTAAAACAATTAGGCAAAAAAGAACCGTTAATTTGCAAGAGCTAACAGAAGAACCATTAAGATTTGTGCCTTTAGGGGGGCTCGAAGAAATCGGCAGAAATTGTATGTTTTTTGAATATAAAAATGAAATAGTAATTATTGATATGGGGCTTCAATTTCCAGAAGAAGAAACTCCTGGTGTAGACTATATTATTCCAAATATTTCTTATCTTAAAGAAAAAAAATCAAATATTGTTGGAATAATTTTAACCCACGCTCATTATGATCATATCGGCGCAATACCTTATGTAATTCAAGATTTAGGGAATCCTCCAATTTATGCAACCAATCTTACAAAAGCAATTGTTTTAAAAAGACAAGAAGATTTTCCAAATG
>CAYMYP010000014.1:1178-6988 GCA_964394705.1 uncultured Candidatus Saccharibacteria bacterium
AGCCCAAAATTAAACATAATTGAAATTAAAAACGGGGACTGCATAAAATTATCAAATCATTTTGAAGCAACTTTTTTCGGAGTTCCTCATACTATACCAGATTCTTGCGGAATAATTCTACATACTCCCGTTGGCAAAATAGTTACTTTTGCCGACTTTAGATTAGAGTATGATGACAAAGGAAACTTAATTAATATGGAAGAGTTTGAAAAAATCTCCAAAATGAATATACATACATTAATAGTTGATTCTACGAATGCGGAAAAAGAAGGTTATACATTGTCTGAAAAAATTGTTGCAAAAAACCTAGAAGAAATATTTAAAAAGTCAAAGGGAAGAATAATTGTTGCAACTTTTTCGTCTTTAATTGATAGAATTGCTCAAATAATAAAAATTGCTGAAAAATTAGGAAGAAAAGTGGCATTTTCTGGTTATTCTATGCGCTCAAATGTTTTAATTGCAAAAAATTTGGGATTAATAAAAACAGAAGAAGATACAATTATACAATTAGAAGAGGTTAATAAATATAAAGATAACAAAATTTTAATTTTATCAACTGGAGCGCAAGGCGAATCAAATGCAAGCCTTATGAAAATAATAAACGGAGAGCATAAAATTCTTAAAATAAAACCCGGAGATACTGTTGTATTATCCTCTTCTGTTATACCAGGTAATGAAAGAAGTGTTCAGGTTGTAAAAGATAATTTAGCAAGACAAGGAGCAATTGTATATCATTCTGATTTAGTAGATATTCATTCATCGGGACATGCTCCAAAAGAAGATTTAAAATTAGTAATGAAATTAATAAAGCCAAAATTTGTAATTCCTGTGCATGGCTATTATTTTATGCGCGCAGCAAATAAACAAAACGCTTATGAGGCGGGCATACCGAAAGAAAATATAATATTAATGGATAATGGCCAGGTTGCCAAATTATATTCAAATAAAATAATATTAGATGGCGAAGCAATTCCGGCTTTTTATGTAATGGTTGATGGTTTGGGGGTTGGAGATGTAGAAGAAGTTGTTTTAAGAGACAGAAAAAATCTTGCAAAAGAAGGAATGCTTGTTTTAATTGCGACTATTGATAAAAAAACAGGGAATTTATTAAAAAGTCCTGATATTATTTCAAGAGGATTTATTTATTTAAGAGAAAATCAAGATATTTTAGATGATATTAGAAAAAAAATAAGAGGGATAGTTGCAAGATTAATTGGCCAAGATGTTGATTCTAATTATTTAAAAATACTAATACGTGACCAAATTAGTAATTTTTTGTATCATAAAACAGGAAGAAGGCCAATAGTATTGCCTGTTGTAATTGAGGTTTAATATTGAAAAAAATGAAAACAATAGTAAGCGGAATAAAACCAAGCGGAAAACTCCACTTAGGAAATTATTTGGGCGTAATTAAAAATCTTTTAAGTCTTCAGAACTCTAAAAAATATAATTGTTTTTATTTTATTGCTGATTATCACTCTTTAACAACAAAATTCGACCCCAAAGAAAAGAAGGAAGAAATTTTTGAAATGGCGGTAGATTTGCTTGCTTTAGGCATTGACCCAAAAAAAGCAGTATTTTTTATCCAATCTCATATTTTAGAACATGCAAACTTAGCTTGGATATTTAATAATTTAATTAGCGTAAGAAGATTAGAGGGAATGATTGAATATAAAGAAAAAATAAGCGAGGGGCAAAATCCAAATGCCGGTCTTTTGGATTATCCGGTACTTATGACTGCTGATATTTTAATTTATAATGCGCATTTTGTACCTGTTGGCGAAGATCAATTACAACACTTAGAATTAGCTAGAGATATTGCAAGAACTTTTAATAATCAGTTTGGGAAATTTTTTAATGAGCCCAGGGCAATTTTAACTAAAATTCCAAGAGTAATGAGCCTAAATAATCCTCTTAAAAAGATGTCAAAAACATTGCCTAATGGATGTCTTTATTTAAGTGATTCTCCACAAATAATTAGACAAAAAATAAAAATCGCGATAACTGACTCTGAAAACACAATTGGCTATGATCCAGAAAAAAGACCTGGAATTTCTAATTTAATTTTAATTTATTCAGAATTAAGTGGTTTAGATATAAACAAAGTTATCCAAAAATATCAAAATAAAGGTTATTTTGAATTTAAAAATTCATTGTCTGATTTAATTATTGAAAAATTAAAACCATTTTATCAAAAAAGGAAAGAAGTTTATAAAAATAAAAAGCTTGTTTTTAAAATACTTGAAAAAGGAAAAAGGAAAGCAGAAATTGTTGCGAAAAAAAATCTTCAGTTAATTCATAAAAAAATAGGACTAATTTAGTTAATTTATTTTTTGTGCTTTTTGCGCCCCGAGAGGGATTTGAACCCCCAACCTTCTCCTTAGAACGGAGCTGCTCTATCCATTGAGCTATCGGGGCAACAAACATATATTATAAAATTATTATAAAAAATCAAATTACCAACCAAAAATTTTTCCTATATCTTCTGCTGTTTCTCTACGCCTTGCAATTCTTACTTCTCCATTGCTTGCTATTAATTTTAAAGGAGAAGACAAAAGACAATGATGCCCAGACAAAGAATCCTGGTAGGCTCCTGTATCAAAAAAAACTATATATAAATCATTAATACCGTCTAATTTAGGAAGTAAAATGTGGGTTCCGCCAGCAGTATATTTGTCATCGCTATCACAAGAAGACCCAACAATCCAAGTTTTGTTAAATTTTTTAGTATTTAAATTATTTAAAGGAACAATATGCCATTTTTGGTGAATTGCCCAAGTATCAACTAAATCATTAATAAAACTTCCATCAATAATATACCATCTTTTATCTCCTCCATTTTCAATTATTTTTTCTCCAATTATTTTATAAATAGTTATTTGCGCTGGAGCTGCCACAAACCTTCCCCATTCTACAATTAAATTAGGATGTTTTATTTTAAGTTTATCTGAATAGTTTTTTGCTGTTTTTACTATTTGACTAATTAATGTTTTAGTTTTATAAATTTTTTTCTTTTTTTCATAAGGAATTGCGGCTCCTCCACCAATATCAATTGTATCCAAGCTTGGATTTTTTTCTCTTATTTTAGAATAAATTTCTATAGCCTTTTTAAATGGATTTATAATGTCGTCTGTTTTTTCTACTTGGCTTGATAAATGATAATGAAGAACTGATAAATTTTTAATTTTACCCAATTTATATATTTCTGCCTCAGAAAAACCAAAATGATTAAATTTTTTGTTCCAATAAGCATTTATTTTTGTATTAATATTTACTCTTATTCCAACATCTCCTTTAAATTTTTTTAAAAAATCTAGTTCATTGTATTCTTCTATAATTGGAGTTATTAGGATTCCTTTGTTTTTTAGTTCATTAATTAAAGAAAGATATTGTGTTGTTTTCGGGCCATTACAAATTACTCTAATTTTAGAATTAAATTTTTCCTGCTCTAACATTTTTTTGACTAAAAAAAGTTCGTTGGCCGAAGAAACTTCTAGGTTTGCTCCCTCAGCAACAGCAGGTAAAACAAATTCTTTGTTTTGATTAACTTTCATAGCATAGTGATAATAAAATTTTCCTTTATAACCTAATATTTTTATATAGGCATTAAAAGTGTCTATTAAATCTCTAGTTCTGTTTTCAATTATTGTAGGAAACAAAATCTCGGTTGGTGTAGAATATTTTTTAATAATTTCATATAAATTATATTGAAAGTTCCCTTCTTTTACTAAAAGTTCTCCATTTTTATTTATATCAAATTGCTGTGTGTTATATTCTTCAAAACCCAATTTCCAAAACTTTTTAAATTTATTTATATTTTTAGCAGATTTTAACATTATAATAAATTTTTAAAAATTAATTATTAACTGGCGCTGGTAGTGGTACGGGTTTTGGTGGCGTTGCTGGTATAGTAATTTTTATTTTAAAACAATAATTTCCAGCCGGATGGCTCCAATCAATTTGATAATAATTCTGATAATAAGGTTTTAAATTATTTTTAGAATCAAAGTTAAAAAAAGTACAAAGATTAAAATTTACATCATCAATTTTTTTGTATTCAATATTATTTTCTTTTAAAAAATTAAATAGATTTGGCATTTCTTTTTCTATATTTTCTGTTTTTGGTATAAAAGAATTTTGTTCATAGAAATAATTAATTGTATCTGAAACAAAAACTAAATTGTTTATTTTTTGTTCATCTGATTTTAATTTTTGCTGTGTTTTTGGCCCGCCAAAAATTAAAAAATGGGTTAATATAGTTGTTGTAATTATTAAAATAAAAATTGCCATAAATATTTTATTTATTTTAGAAGTTATTTTTTCTTTAATATTTAAAATAAAATAACTAAATATTAATAATGAAAAAACAAAAATAGATAATGTTTTTGATATAAAATTAATCGTTATATCTTTACCATCTAAAAAATAGAAAAGAACCATTATTGTGTCTATAATAATAGCTGAAGAAGATAGAAATATTGTTAAATGCATTAACCAAATTCTTATTTTAGAATTTTTTATTTCAGGATTTTTATTATATAAATTATTTAAAAAATAAATTAAAAAAATAAGTAAAGGAGAAAAAACAATTATAATTGATATTTCAATACTTTTAGGAGAAAAATAATATTCTATATTTTTGCTTTTAAATTTATAATCAATAATATTAAAAATTACAGAAAAAAAAGAAAATATTAAAATATATAAAATTAAAATTATAGCTAAATTAACAAAAAAATTCTTTGCGTTCATAATTAAATATTTAAAATCGGCATTAAAATATATATAAAATATTCATCTTTTGTTGATTTAATTAGAGCTGGCTTATTATCTTCGCTTATACCAATAAAAATATCTTCTGTTTTTATGTTTTTGACTCCATCTAAAAGATATTTCCAATTAAACGCTATTTCTTTTTCTTCGCCACTTATTTTTCCTTGAATAATTGTTTTGTTTTCTCCGATTAATTGATTAAAAGAAAAAAGCTCTATGTTTTTATGATTAATTTTTAAATTAATATTAAAGTTTTTACCGCTTAAAACACTAACTAATTTAATCCCATTAATAAATTCTTCTTTATTAACAACAATTTCAGTTTTAAAATTAATAGGAATAATTGCTTCATAATCAGGAAATGATCCTGAAACTAATCTTGAAATTAATTCAAGGTTTTCTGTTTTAAAAAGTATTTGATTTTCATCAACGAATATTTCTACAATATCGTCATCATTAATAATCTTATTTAATTCAATTGCTGTTTTTAATGGTATTAAAATTTTTAAATCGTTTTTAAAATTAGATTCAAAATGAGTATTTGTAATTGTTTTTTCTGATAATCTAAAATTGTCTGTTGTAACTAATTTTAAATTTAAATTATTACATATCAATAAAATACTATTTAATTCTGGTCTAATTTCATTAATTTGAGCGCTTATAATAACTTGACTTAAAGATTCTTTTAAAATAACTCCTTTAATTTTTATATAATTATTTTTGTTTTTAATTGAAGGAATTATTGGAAAATCTTCTGATGATTGAGTATTTAAAATAGCATTATAATTATCTGTTGTTATTTCTATTTTAGAATCAATTGAATTTATATTTAATCTTTCTAATTGTAAATTATTTATTATTTCTAATAAAATACTTAAAGGAATTGTTGTTTTTCCTTTTTCAATTATTTTTCCATTTAAAATACTTGTAATAGCTAATTCTAAATTAGTTGCTTTTAATTTAATATTATTATCATCCAGCGCCTCTATTAAAATATTTTTTAAAATAGGCAAGTTACTATCGTCTTTTATGGCACC
>CAYMYP010000014.1:6998-9162 GCA_964394705.1 uncultured Candidatus Saccharibacteria bacterium
TTTTAAATTATTTTTTAAATTTGTTCTTGTAACTATTAATTTCATTTTTTTTATTATTTAATTTTATTATAATTATTATAAGAATAAAATAGTGGAAAAATAATTTATTCTTTATAAATACTTTCTTTTATTAATAAAATTTTTTGATAAACTGCGGAATTATTGTTAATTTCTTGATTAATTTTTTCATAAGCATGAATAGCTGTTGTATGGTCTCTTTTTAATTTTTCCCCAATATAAGGATAAGATAACCCCAACATTTCCCGAAGTAAATAAATTGCTATTTGTCTTGGTTCAACAACTTCTTTGCTTCTTTTTTTATGGATTAAGTCTTCAACGCTTATATTAAAAAAATTAGCAACACTTTTTAAGATTTGGTCATCGGATATTTTTTTAATCATACTTTGAATTGATTTATTTATAATATTTTCGGCTTCTTGTATGTTTAGTATGCCACCCTTATTTTCTTGGTAAAAAATTAATTTATTTAAAATACCTTCTATTTCTCTTATATTTTTTTTGAATTTTTTGGCTACTAATTCAATAATTTGATTACTTAAATTTTTATTTCTTTCTTGAAGCTTGTGTTTTATTATAGCCACTCTCATTTCATAATCTGGATATGTGATATCCACAATTAATCCACCCTCAAATCTTGATTTTAACCTTTCTTCAAGCGTTGGTATTGATTGTGGTGGTCTATCTGAGGATATTATAATCTGCTTATTGTTTTCATACAAACTATTAAAAGTATGAAAAAATTCTTCCTCTGTTTTTTCTTTCCCACCTATAAATTGTATATCATCAATTATTAAAACATCTACGTCTCTATATTTCTTTTTTATGTCATCCATTCTTTTATTTCTTATTGCCCAAATAATATCGCTTGTAAATTTTTCAGAAGAAACATATTTAGGCTTTATTTTATTTTTATATAATCCTTTAATTTCATTTCCTATCATTTGAATAAGATGAGTTTTCCCCAACCCTACTCCACCGTAAACAAAAAAAGGATTATATTTTACTCCTGGATCTTTTATTACAGCAAGCGCAGCATTATAGGCTAATTCATTTGCAGAACCAACAACAAAAGATTTTAAAGAATATTTTGGGTTTAATCCTGTTTCTGGATCTACTTTTAAATCAAGTAAAAATTTGTTTTCTGTTTCATTATTTTTGTTTTCATTTTCGGTGACTTCTTTGGTGGTTTCTTTGTTGATAAAATAATTTTGATCTACAATAAAATTTATTTTTTTGACGTTTAAATTATTATCTCTACAAACAGACAATATATTTTTTAAATATTTATTTTCAACCCATTCTTTAGCAAAATTGCTTGGTAGGGCGATATGCCAACAGTCATCGTTTATAGAAATAAGCGCGCTTTTTTTAAGCCAAGTTACAAAATTAGGTTTTGATATTTGAAGCTCTAATTCTGATAAAACTTTATTCCATAAAATATTTAATTCTTCTTTATCTTTTTCTTTCATATTTTTAAATAAATATTTTAACCAAATTAATTTTAAATACAACCCCTTATTTTATTATAACATGTTGATTACTTGTTTATAACTTTTTATAATTATACCTAATTTAAAATTTGATTTAATTTAAATTTTTTAGTAATGTTAAATTATGTCGCAAACATATAATCCCAAAAAAATAAAAAGAAAAAGAACACACGGATTTTTGGCAAGGCAAAAGAAAAGGACAGGGGAAAAAGTAATTCAAAGAAGAAGACAAAAAGGAAGGCGCAGATTAACTGTTTAATATAAAATTAATTTTAAACTCTTTTCTATGGAAGAAAAACCGCAAGAATATAAATATTTTATGCTTTTTATTAAAAAAAATAATAATTTATCTAAAAATAAATATATTATAAATATTTCTAAAAAAATAGTTAAACTTTCAACACAAAGAAATAAAATAAAAAGAATTATTTTATCACAAATAAGAAATTTGTCTTATAACAATTTAGAATTATTATTTAAAATTAAACCAGAAATAATTTTTTTTAATAAAAAAGAATTGATTTTAGACATCAAAAACGCTATTAATAATATAAATATAAAATAAATGCAAGAAATTTATAATATTTTCATTTATAATCCTTTATTAAATATTTTAATATTTTTTTATAATACCATAGCTTTTGGGGATTTGG
>CAYMYP010000015.1:0-3162 GCA_964394705.1 uncultured Candidatus Saccharibacteria bacterium
TTAAAACATTAAAAGAAATTTTGGGAGTTCCACCACAAAAGAAAAAATTAGATTTACTTTTAATTCCAGATTTAGAAAATAAAAATATATTTAAAACAGCAAGAAATTTAATTAAAACAAAAATTTTATCGCCGGATTCATTAAATGTTTATGATTTATTAAATTATAAAAATATTTTTATTGATCAAAAAGCAATTCCGGTCATTGAAAAAACTTTTAAAATAAAATGAATTTTTTAATTAAAAAACCACATATTACAGAAAAAAACACATTGATTTCAGAAAAAAATCAATATACTTTTATTGTTGACAAAAATGCAAATAAATCAGAAATTAAAAAAGAAATTGAGCGTCTTTATAAAGTCAAGGTTTTAAGCGTAAATATTATTAATTATAAAGGAAAAACAAAAAGATTTAGAAATATTTTAAAAAAAGAAGGTGCATATAAAAAGGCAATAGTTAAAGTAAAAGACGGTCAAAAAATAGAATATTAATAATTATGCCAATTAAAACAAAAAAACCAACAACACCTGGGCAAAGGCAAATGACAGTGATTGATTATTCAGTTTTATCAAAAGTGAAACCAGAAAAATCTCTTTTAGTGAGGTTAAAACAGCACGCCGGTAGAAATAACCAGGGTAAAATTACGGTTCGTCACAAAGGAGGGGGCAATAAAAAACTTTATAGATTAGTTGATTTTAAACAACTAGATCATTTAAATGAAGAAGCAGTAGTTCAAACTATTGAATATGATCCATATAGAACTGCTTTCATTGCCAAAATTCAATATCAAAATGGCGACAAAAAATATATTTTAGCTCCTTATGGATTAAAGGTTGGAGACAAGATTATGACAGCAGAAAACGCTCCACTTCAAATTGGAAATAGATTAAAATTAAAAAATATTTCTTCTGGTTATCAGGTTTGTAACATAGAATTAATTCCTGGCAAGGGAGGCCAAATTGCAAGATCTGCAGGTTCTTATGCTGAAATTTCTGGAATGGATGAAACAGGGAAATATATGCTTTTAAAAATGCCTTCTGGAGAAATAAGAAAAGTTTTGGCTGAATGTTATGCTACTATTGGACAAGTTTCAAATCCAGAAAATAATTTAGTTGTAATTGGAAAAGCTGGAAGAAGCCGACATATGGGTATTAGACCAACTGTTAGAGGTTCGGCAATGAATCCAGTTGATCATCCATACGGAGGCGGTGAAGGTAGGGCAAAAAGAGGGACAAAAAGACCAAAAACATTATGGGGTAAAGTTACCGGAGGAAGAAAAACCAGAAAAAAGAAAAAATGGTCGAACAAATTAATTATTCAGAGAAGAACAAAATAAAATGTCAAGAAGTTTTAAAAAAGGACCATTTGTTGATCCAAATATTTTGAAAAAAATTGCGCGTCAAAAACCAGAAAATGGGCCGATTAAAACCTGGGCTCGCGCATCAGAAATTTCTCCAGAAATGGTTGGTTATACTTTTTTGGTTCATAATGGAAAAGATTTTATTGAGATTAAAATTAGTGAGGCTATGATTGGTCATAAGTTAGGCGAATTTGCGCCAACAAGAAAGTTTATTCGACACGGAGGTAAAATGCAAAGAGAATTAGAACAAAAACAATCCCAAAACTTACAACAGTCCTTAAGCCAAGATAAGAAATAAAAAATTATGGTAGATTTAAATCAAGTTAAAATTCAAAAAGCCATTTTAAGATATGCGAAGACAACACCCAGAAAAGCTGGTTTAATTGCAAATTTAATTAAAGGATTGCAAGTTGATGAAGCAATTGCCCAATTAATGTATAATCCAAAGCGCGCTAGCCAAATTATTTTAAAACTTTTGAAATCAGCAAAAGCAGATGCTTTAGCAAATAAACTTGATTTAAATAAATTATATGTTAAAAATGTTATAGTAAATCAAGGGCCAAAACTTAAAAGATATTTGCCAAGAGCAAGAGGAATAGCTACACCGATTGAAAAGAAAATGAGTCATATTGAAATTATTTTAGCTGAAAAAGAAAATATTAGGCCAAAGTTTTCAATTTTAGAAAAAGAAAAAAGTAAGAAAAAAGAAATTAAAGATAAAAAAGAAAAAAGAGAAATTATAGAAAAAAAGGAGGTCAAAAAAGAAGAAAAGCAACCAAAGTCGAAAGAAGGTTTCTTTAAAAAAATTTTTAGAAGAAAATCAATATAAAATCATATGGGGCAAAAAGTTAATCCACTTTTATTAAGATTGGGAAAATTAGAAAATTGGCAGTCGCGATGGTTTTTTGATAAAACCCAGAAAAAAATTTGGGGGCAATATCCTTATGCAAAAATTTTAGCAGAAGACGAATTAATAAGAAAAATTATAAACGATAAAATATCGCAAGCGGGTATTATTTCTATTGAAATAGAAAGAATTCCTGGTCTTATCAAAATTTTTATTAAAGCCGCAAAACCAGGGCTTATAATTGGTCATAGCGGAAAAGGCGTTGAAGAACTTACAAAATTAATTGAGAAAAAAATTATTACTTTTAGAAAATCTAAAAAAATAAATGATTTAAATATTAAATTAAGCATAAATATAGAAGAATTAAAGCGTAGAGAGGTTTCTGCTGTATATATTGCCGAACAAATTGCTTTAAGTTTACAAAAAAGAATTCCATATCGTTTGGCAGTTAAAAAAAATTTGGATTATTTAAATCAATATAAAGAAATTAAAGGAGCAAAAATTACAGTAAAAGGAAGATTAGATGGCGCTGAAATTGCGCGTCAAGAAACCTTTAGATTTGGAGCTTTGCCATTAAATAATTTGAGAGCAAAAATTGATTATGCAAAAGCAACTTCATTTAATACTTATGGAACAGTTGGAATTCATGTTTGGATATATAAGGGCGATATTTTTGATAAATAATTAATATGCTTATACCAAAAAAAGTAAAACATAGAAAATGGCAGAAGGGAAGAAGCAGAAATAGAAATATTGAAACAAGAGGTACAAAATTAAATTATGGCAATTTTGGTTTAAAAGCCTTAACTTCTGCGTGGATAAATTCAAGGCAAATTGAAGCAGCAAGAAAAGCAATTGTAGGCGTCCTTAAAAAAGAAGGCAGACTTTGGATTAGAATTTTCCCGGATAAGCCTGTTACTAAAAAACCTCCAGAAGTAACTTTAGGAGGAGGA
>CAYMYP010000015.1:3172-9146 GCA_964394705.1 uncultured Candidatus Saccharibacteria bacterium
TGTTTTTCCAGTAAAACCTGGAAGAATTATTTTTGAAATAGATATTGATAATAAAGATTTGGCTAAAAGAGCGTTAGAATTAGCAAGTCATAAATTGCCCATAAAGTCAAAAATTATTACTCGTTAAAAATATGAAAAGAAAAGATTTTGAACAATTAAAAAATTTATCAGTGGAAGAACTTCAGAAAATGGCTTTAGAAAAGAAAGACAAGATAAGACAATTGAAATTTAATTTAAGTCTTGGCAAAATTAAAAATTTTTCAGATATTAGAAAAATAAAAAAAGAAATAGCGCAAATATTAACTTTAATTAATCAAAAAAAATAACATGAATAATTCAAAGAAAAGAAAATTAATAGGGGTAGTTGTATCAGACAAAATGAATAAAACTCGGGTAGTTAAAATTGACAGGTTAAAAAAACATCCAAAATATTTGAAATATTTTAAGGTAAGTAAAAAATTTAAAGCACACGACGAAAATAATGAATATAAAATTGGCGATAAAGTTATAATTGAACAATCAAAGCCGATTTCCAAAGAGAAGAAATGGGTCATTATTGGTAAATTAGAAAAATGATTCAAGAAAGATCAATTATAAAAATAGCAGATAATTCAGGAGCTAAAACGGTGCGCTGTTTTAGAATTTTGGGCGGGACAAAAAGAAGATATGCAAAAGTCGGCGATATTATTATTGCTTCAGTTCAAATTGCTGAACCTCGTAAAAATATAAAAAAGAAAGATATTGTAAAAGTTGTTATTGTAAGAACAAAACAGCCAATTCGGCGTCCGGATGGTTCTTATGTAAGATTTGATGAAAATGCCGGCGTAATTATTGATAATAAAAAAGAACCAATCGCAACAAGAGTTTTTGGTCCGATGCCAAAAGAATTAAAATCAAAATATGAGAAAATTATTACAATGGCCGAAGAAATAGTTTAAAACAATGAAAATTAAAAAAGGAGATACGGTAAAAATTATAAGCGGGAAAGACAAAGGTAAAAGTGGTGTTGTTACGAAAGTATTTCCAAAAATCAACAAAATTTTAGTTGAGGGTATTAATGTTTATAAAAAACATATAAAACCTAAAAAATCTGGCCAAAAGGGTGAAATTTTAAATGTTTCAAGACCGTTTAATGTTTCTAACGCAATGTTGATTTGTAAAAATTGCAATAAACCAACAAGGATTGGATATAAATTTGAAGGAGATAAAAAATATCGTTTTTGTAAAAAGTGCGGAGTTTTAATATAAACAAATGGAAAAAGATTATAAAAAACAAATAAAAAATTTTTTGGAAAAAATTGTGATTAATATAGGAATAGGTAAAATGGCTAATTCAACTGCTAATTTTGAGGAAAAAGTTTTGCCACAAATTATGAAAGAGGTTAGTATTATTACTGGTCAATATCCTCAAAAAACAAAAGCAAAGCAGTCAATTGCAGGTTTTAAATTAAGACAGGGGCAAATTGTCGGTTTAAAAGTTACATTAAGAGGAAATAAAATGGTTGATTTTTTTGAGCGTTTGATTAAAATAGTTTTGCCTCGCGTTAAAGATTTTAGAGGTATTGATAAAACCAAAATTGACAAAGGTGGTTCTTTAAATATAGGATTTAGAGATCAATATATGTTTCCAGAAATAAATCCAGAAGAATCAATGATAACATTTCCTTTGGGGGTAAATATTGTTCCTAAAAATAAGGATTTTAAGGTCGCTGAAGAAACTTATTTAAAATTAGGTTTTCCATTTAAAAAATAATTAATATGCCAAAACTTTCAGTTATTGTAAGAAGTCAAAAAAAACCAAAATTTAGCACAAGGATTGTGAGGCGTTGTTTTAAATGCGGAAGAAAAAGAGGGTATTTAAGAGATTTTGGTTTATGCAGGATTTGTTTTAGAGAACTTGCATCTCAAGGAAAAATTCCAGGAGTTAAAAAAGCATCATGGTAATTAAAATAAAAAAATGTATTGGAATTTGATTTCACAAATTAAAAATGGTTATATGGCACAGAAAGAAAAAGTGGTGGTTCCTTTTTCTAAATTAAATTTTGAAATTTGTAATATTTTGTTAAAAAATAATTATATTAAAAGTGCAGAAAAAAAAGATATTAATGGTAAAAACTTTATTGAAATTAAATTATTATATCATAACAAAAAACCAGCAATGAACGATTTTAAATTAATTAGTAAAGCATCAAGATATATTTATAAATCATATAAAGATTTAAAACCCGTTAAAAATGGTTATGGGATTGGAATAATTTCTACTTCGCAAGGGATTATGACTGTTTCTGATGCAATTAAAAACAAAGTCGGAGGAGCTTATTTATTAGAAGTTTGGTAATATGTCAAGATTAATTAAAAAAACAATTTTAATACCGGAAAAAGTAGAAGTTTTAGATAAAGGAAAAGAAATTTTATTTAAAGGACCATTAGGCAATTTATCTGTTAAAAAATTATCATTTTTAAAAATTGAATTAGAAAACAATGAAATTAAAATTTCTATGCTAAATAATTTACGTCAGGCAAAAATGAATAGTGGGACTATGTGGTCTTTAATTAGAAATGCGATTATAGGAGTAACTCAGGGGTTTGAAAAAATATTGGAAATTGAGGGTATTGGATATAAAGCCGATGTTAAAGGTAAAGATTTAGTTTTAAGTTTGGGATTTTCTCACCCAGTAAATTTTCCTATACCAGATGGTATTGAAATAAAAACAGACAAGAATTTAATTATTGTTAAGGGCATAGATAAACAATTAGTTGGCGAAACAGCTTCAAAAATCAGAAAACTAAAACCACCAGAGCCATATAAAGGGAAAGGGATACATTATCAAGGAGAATATATTAGACGTAAAGCTGGTAAAAAAGCTGGGTCAGTAAGCGCATAAAAAATATGAAAATTAAAAAATTACAACAAATAAAATTAAAAAGGATAAAAAGAATTAGATCAAAAATAAAAGGCACAAAAGAAATGCCAAGATTATGTGCTACACGAACGAATAAACATATTTATGCTCAATTAATTGATGATATTAATCACCATACATTAATTAGCGCTTCCAGTTATAAATATCAGGGAAATAAAATTAATAAAACTGAAATGGCTAAATTCGTTGGGAAATTAATTGCTCAAAAGGCAAAAGAAAAGGGTATAGAAAAAGCTGTTTTTGATAAACGTCATTATAAATATCATGGACGTATTAGGGCTTTGGTTGAGTCGGCAAGAGAGAATGGTCTAAAAATTTAAAAAAAATATGAAAGAAGAATTTAAAGAAAAAGTATTAGATTTAAGAAGAGTTTCACGTGTAGTTGCCGGAGGCAAAAGGTTAAGCTTTAGAGCAACAGTAGTAGTTGGAAATTTAGTTGGTAAAGTTGGCGTTGGAATTGGAAAAGGCGCTGATGTAGCGCAGGCAATTCAAAAAGCAAAAGTTGATG
The DNA here is from genome assembly GCA_964394705.1 of uncultured Candidatus Saccharibacteria bacterium. Taxonomy (GTDB): domain Bacteria; phylum Patescibacteriota; class Minisyncoccia; order UBA6257; family 2-01-FULL-56-20; genus CAYMYP01. The sequence continues at coordinate 6,605 of CAYMYP010000015.1, forward strand.
CCTTAAAAAATATGGTAGAATTAGAATTGAAAGAAAATAGAACAATTCATCATGAAATAAAAGCAAAATATAGCGCAGCTGAGGTAATTATTAAACCATCTAAACCTGGAAGCGGATTAAAAGCCGGAAGCGCTATTAGATCAGTACTGTCGCTTGCAGGAATAAAAGACGCATCAGCAAAAGCGCTTGGAAGAACACCAAATAAATTAACAAATGCTTTAGCTACATTAAAAGCGTTAAAAAAACTTAAAGTCGGAATTAAAAATGCATAAATGCAATTACAGGATTTAAAAATCTCTATTAAAAAAAATAAAAAAAGAATTGGACGAGGAGGTAAAAGAGGCACTTATTCCGGAAGGGGGCAAAAAGGACAGAAATCAAGAGCTGGGAGAAGAATAAGACCAGCTCAAAGAGATTTACTTTTAAAACTTCCAAAATTAAGAGGTTTCAATAATAAACCAATTAAACCCAAGCCTCTTATTGTTAAAATAAAAGATTTACTTTATAAGATAAAAATTTTTAATTTTAATGATATAATTAATGTTATGTCTCTTAAACAAATGGAGTTAATTCCAAATAATTATAATGGAAAAGTTAAAATTATTGGAACAACTGGAAAAATTTTGCCATTAAAAATAAGCAAAGAAATATTGATTTCTAATCAATTAAAAGAAAAAATTTTATCATCTGGAGGAAAAATATTAGAATGAAAATAATAAAATGGAAAGCATATTAAAAGTTTTTAAATTAAAAGATTTAAGAAAAAAAATATTAACTGTTATATTTTTGCTTATAAGTTATAGATTGCTTGCGGCAATTCCTATTCCTAATTTTGACGCAGCAAAACTTCAAGAATTTTTTAATCAAAATCAAATTTTCGGATTTTTAAATCTTTTATCTGGCGGCGGTTTGTCTAATTTTTCTATTGTAATGCTTGGTGTTGGACCTTATATTACAGCTACAATTATTATGCAGCTTTTAACTATTGTTTTTCCAAAAATAAAAGAAATGTATTATGAAGGAGGATCGCAAGGCCAGGCAAAATTTAATCAATATGCAAGATTGTTAACCGTTCCGCTTGCAGCAGTCCAAGCTTATGGATTTTTGGCTCTTTTGTCTTCGCAAGGAGTCATAAATAAGCCAGTTGGGCTGGAAGCAGTAATAAATATTGTTGTTATTGTTGTTGGGTCAATGCTTGCTTTATGGTTTGGAGAATTAATTAGCGAACAAAAAATTGGCAATGGTGTATCACTTATAATTTTAGCTGGAATTTTAAGTTCTTTACCGCGAAGCATCAAATCAGCAATTTTAGTTTACGATCCATCACTTCTTTTTGTTTATTTAGGATTTATTTTAATTTTTCTTTTAGTTATTTTAGGAGTTGTTTATCTTAATGAAGGCGAAAGAAAAATTCCAATAAATTACGCAAGAAGAGTAAGAGGAATTAAAATGTATGGTGGAATGCAAAGTTATTTGCCGCTTAAAGTAAATCAGGCCGGAATGATTCCTTTAATTTTTGCAATTTCAGTTATGCTTTTCCCTCAATTTATTGCACAAACTATAACAATTTTTAATAAAGATTTAGGATTAAAACTTTTAAATTTAGTTAATCAATTTTTAAATAATACCTGGCTTTATGGTTTGGTTTATTTTATTTTGGTATTTGTTTTTACTTATTTTTACAGCGCTATTACTTTTAACCCGGAAGAAGTTGCTAAAAATCTTCAAAAAGCAGGAGGATTTATTCCGGGGATAAGACCAGGAGAAAACACTTCTAATTTCTTTTCTAAATTAATGAACAAAACTACATTTTTTGGAGCTTTGTTTTTGGGCATGGTTGCGGTTTTACCATTAGCTGTTCAAAAAATTACAGGAGTTTCAGCCTTACACATTTCCGGAACTTCGCTTTTAATTATAGTAGCAGTTATATTGGATACTATAAGACAAATAAATTCACAAATTTCAATAAGAGAATACGAATAAAAATTTTATAACTATTATTTAAAATATAATTTAATTTTTCAAGAATTCTTATTCAATTTAACATTGTTTTAACATTGTAAATAGCGTTAAAACGATATGGGCGACAAATCAGTATATTTTGGAATAGGAATTTTATTTTATCTAACTTCAAACGGCAAAACTGCGGTTAAAACATTATCAATATAAATTTTGTATTCATATTTGCCTACAGGATATTCTACATTATCGCGGACAACCAGGAAGTAATTCCTGGACGTTCTAACGTTTTAACACCCCCTCAGATTAAAATTCTGGAGGGTTTTTTATTTTATTATTTTATTAATAACTCCAATTAAATCTTTAAGATAATTTTCATCAACCTGCCGACCATCATTGATATACTTTTTTGCCGTTTGATAAAGTTTAAATGCAACAAACTTTCGCCATCTCAATATACTCTGTCACCGTCAGATAGATAGCGAAGTTGTAATGTTTCCGAAAGCGTGGTATGAATTTCAAACAAAACCCCTGTTTTGGTTAAGAAACTATTGCTAAAAGTAAAACAATAAAGTACAATGAA
>CAYMYP010000016.1:0-9002 GCA_964394705.1 uncultured Candidatus Saccharibacteria bacterium
TGTAAGCGGCAATTAAATTGCCAAATTGTGTTCCCCAGTCCCCCAAGTAGTTCCAGCGAATAACTTTATAACCCAAAAATTCATAAATATTAGCTAATGCGTCTCCAATAATCGTCCCGCGCAAATGACCAAAATGCATTTTTTTGGCAATATTTGGATCAGAATATTCAAAAATAATTTTTTTATTATTTTTTGGCGCAGATCCAAAATTTTTAATTTTTAGAATTTTTTTAAACTCTCTAATTATAAATTCTTTGTTTATCCAAAAATTTAAAAAACCAAGAGGCGCAACATCGATTTTAGAAAAAACTTTTTTATTTTTAGAAACTTTTTCTTTTATTTGATTAGCAATATTTAATGGCAAATCTTTTAAAAAAGGCGCAAGTTTTAATGGCAGATTTGTGGAATAATCTCCAAAATTTTTATCTGGCGGCAATTCGATTTTAAAATCAATATTATTTATAAAAGATTTATATTTGCTATCTTTTTTGAGTTCTTTTAACAAAACAAAGCGAATTTTATCTTTAAGCATATAGCCTTAATATAAATTAAAAAACCAAAAATTACAATAAATAAAATCTATATTTTTGTTGAATATTCAATAAATTAATGTTATTTTAATATTAATGAATTATTCAAATCTTTTTAAACAAGACTTTGAGGTTTTGGATTTAATTTTAAAAGAACAAAAACGGCAAAAACAAGGCATAGAACTTATTCCTTCTGAAAATTATTGTTCTTCAGCTGTACTTGAGGCAATGGCAACTATTTTAAATGATAAATATGCAGAAGGTTATCCTGGTAAAAGATATTATGGTGGGAATATTTATATTGATGAAATTGAATTATTATGCCGAAAAAGAGCAAGAGAATTATTTTCTGCTTTTGATTATGAAGTAAATGTTCAGCCGTATTCTGGCACACCTGCAAATTTAGCGGTTTATTTTGGGGTTTTAAATCCAGGAGATAAAATTTTATCTTTAAAGTTATCTTCTGGGGGTCATTTAAGCCATGGCGATCCAGTAAGTTTATCAGGAAAAATTTTTAATTTTATTCATTACGATTTAAATCCAAAAACTGAATTGCTTGACTATGATTTAGTTGAAAAATTAACAAAAGAACACAAACCAAAATTAATACTTGCTGGATTTACTGCATATCCTCGGCAAATTGATTTTAAAAAAATTGCTCAAATTGCAAAAATGGTCGGCGCAATTTCAATGGCAGATATTTCCCACATTTCTGGGCTTATTGCTGCAGGAATTCACCCCTCTCCATTTCCTTACTGTGATATAATAACTACTACAACTCATAAAACCTTGCGCGGCCCAAGAGGAGCAATGATTTTTTCAAAACCAGAATTTAGCGAAAAAATTAATAAAGCTGTTTTTCCAGGAATGCAAGGCGGTCCGCATGAACATATTATTGCCGCAATTGCAGTTGCTTTAAAAGAGGCCCAAACCGAAGAATTTAAAAAATATGCAAAGCAAATTATTTTAAATGCAAAAGCTTTGGCAAAAAGTTTAACAGAGGAAAACATTAAACTTGTTTCAGGTGGAACTGATAATCATCTTTTGCTTGTTGATTTAAGACCCATAAGAGGAGGTATTGGCTATTTTATTGAAAAAACACTAGAGGCGGCAAATATTACTGTTAATAAAAACCCAATTCCAAATGATTTATTCCCGCCATATTATCCATCAGGAATTAGATTGGGTACTCCGGCAGTAACCAGTCGTGGGATGAAAGAAAATGATTTAATTCAAATAGGAAAATGGGTTGCAAAAGTTATTAAAGAATTTAGTTATTTAAAAATGTCAGAAGAAAAAGATGAAAGACAAAAAACAATTAAAGAATTTCAAGAAATGATTAAAAATAATAAATTTTTATTTGAGCTTAAAAAAGAAGTTACCGAGTTTGCACAAAAATTTCCTGTGCCTGGCATTGATTAATTTAGGTAAAAAATGAAAATTATTGAAGGTAAAAAAATATCAAAAGAACTTATTGAAAACTTAAAAAGCGAAGTTAAAAATATTGACTTACGCAAATTTTTTGGCGCGCTTTTGGTTGGAGATGATAAGGCATCATTAAATTTTTTAAACAAAAAAAAGGAAATTGCCAAAGAATTAGGAATTGATTTTAGAATTTATAATCTTAATGCAGGCATAACTACTGATAAATTAAAAGATGAGATTCAAAAAATTGCAAAACATAAAACTTGCGGCGGATTTACAGTACAATTACCATTGCCTTCGTATATCAATACTCATTATGTTTTAAATGCAATCCCAAAAGAAAAAGATCCGGATATGTTAAGTGAGCATTCTTTGGGCACATTTTATACAGGAAGAAGTAAAATCTTGCCGCCGGCAGTTGAGGTTGTCAAAGAAATTGTAAATAGAGAAAAAATTGAATTAAAAGATTTAAATGTCGCAGTTGTTGGTTTTGGATTTTTAGTTGGAAAACCTATTTCTTTTTGGCTTTTGCCTCAAGTTAAAAATTTAAGAGTTTTTAATAGCAAATCTTTTTCTCAGGAACTACTTAAAGATTTTGATTTAATTATTTCAGGGGTTGGCAAAGCTGGTTTGTTTAGCGCTAAACATTTAAAAAATGAAGCTATTGTTGTTGATTTTGGATATGATTTTAAAGACAACAAAATAAAAGGCGATTTTGATGATAGTGAAGCTTTAAATACCAATATTTTATATACTCCAACTCCAGGTGGAACAGGCCCAATTTTAGTTGCTAAATTATTTGAAAATTTTTTAAAACTAAATACCTTGAAAAAAAATTAAATTTATGATTTTATTTAATAAAAGTCATTAAATTTTAAAAATTTATGAATATAGAAAATTTTAATAAAAAATCGATTGAGTCATCATCAAAAGATATTTTAAAATTATTAGAGCAGGCGCAAGAAAATTTAAAACGAGCAATTGCGCAACAACCATCAAAAGAAGAAGCAGAACAAGCAAAGACTAAAGCTTTTTTAGAAAGAGTTAAAAGGTTAACAGAACAAAGAAAAGATAGGTCGTTGTCAGAAATTGATACAGAAATTTCAAAATCAGTTTCAAATTTAGAAACGGCACTAAAAATCCCCAGTCGGTTTGATATTAGAAAATTATCAGAAGAAGAAGTTAATTTATTAATACAAGCAGGAATAGTTAATAGGGAATTCTATAATAAATTTTTATCTTTTTTAGATGCATTTAAAGAAGCAAAAGAACGCCATATTTCAATGACCTCAATTTTAGACAGCATTAACCAAATAAATGCTAGTTTGCAGAGCACAATTGTAGAAAACAAAAATAAATTGCAAGAATTAATTGATAATTTAAAAACAGCGACAAAACAAAGAACTAACGAACGTTATAAAAAAAGAGCTGCAAAAGTTTCTCAAAAGCTTAATGATATAAAAAGCGAAAGAATTAGCGAGGTTGAGACAGCCGAAAGGCATAAAAATCAGGAATTATTTTTAGAGCTTATTAGGCCAGCAATTAGATCGTTTAAAGATCGTTTTCAAAATTCTTTTGAAAGAATTTTAAAGGTTTTGGGGTCTGAAGGAATAATTGGTATTGTTGGCTTAAAAGAAATAAAAGAAAGATTTAATATAAAAAATCCAGAAAATGTTTTGGAATTTATTGAAAATGCCTTAAATAAACCAGATTCTTTAGAACATCAAGATTTGTTAAATTTTGTTAAAGATAAAATTGTTGTTGGTTTAACTGAAGAAGATGCGCCCAAAAAACAAAGTTTACTTGCCAAATTAAGAAATGTTTTTGAGGAATCTATTCTTTATGAAACAGGAGATAGACAAATAAAAGACCCACTTAAAGAAGCTGGCAAAAAAGAAAAAATTGTGCCCTGGATAGGTGCCGAAGAATACATAGAGCTTGTTAATTTATTTCAAAGATTGGAAAAAATTTTAGAAAAGAAAGACGGTCAATTATTATTAGATTTTAATGAATTAAGAAACTTATTCAGAAAATTAAGAAGAGATGTTGGATTTTTAGATTCTTTATTAGAATCAGTTGATATGTCATTACAAAAAGGAGAAAAAATTACTCCAGCTGCAATAATTGAAAGGAGTTCTCAGCTAAAAAGGAAAATTAAACCAGCAGAGTTAAATTTGGAGCAAAAAATAAATCAATTAACGAAACTAACAGAATTTAAAAATTATATTAAGAGTTTTTTAAATAGAAGAATGAAATCTTTTGATATTGTTGGCGCATTATATAATAGCAATTTAGATATTATTTTAGAAAATCCTGAAATAATGGATGATTTTGATAAAAACTTTATTGAGGAAATTAAAAAAATAATACAAGAAACCGCATCAATTATAAAAACAAATAACGTCTTCTTATTATTATTTGGTCCTAAAACAGGCAAGTGGTTTTGGGATGCTTTAAAACAAAGAGAACAAAATGATAAAACCGGACAAACGAAAAAATTAATAGAACAAAAAATAAAAGAACAAAAAAGAAGAGAAGAATATTATCTAGCAGCAGAACAACTTAAAAATTTAGTGCAAGAAAACCAAAATTTATGTTTTGTTGCGACCAATCACGTAGTAAAAACAGAAGATGGAAAACAGCAGCAAGTTACTATTGGTATTTTAATAGAACAGTCGCCCTCTGGAACTAAAATAAAAAACATTATATCTCCAGATGATCCCAATTTAGTTTCTAGAATCGGCATTAAAGAGGGGCAACATTACGTTCAGCTACCTCAATGGTTAAAAGAATTAATTAATCAAGCAAAAAGCAAAAAGCAAAAAGGTAAATAATTTACATTAAACAAATTATTTTTCAAATCTTTATTTTAGAATGAATTTTATTTAATAAAAAATTAAATAGTTAGTAATAGAATTTCTATAAATAGTTTATAAATATAGAATTTGTGCGCGCTCGAGGGATTGAACCTCGGGCCTTCCGCGTGTAAGGCGGACGCTCTACCACTGAGCTAAGCGCGCATATAATTAATAATATATATTTTTCAAATCATTTTTTCAAATTTTTGTTATCGCAAAATAGTGATTTTACAACGACTTCAAAAATAATTTTATGCGTTTATGGGGTTCAAAATATTTCTGAAATTATGCAAAATTTTAATTGATTAAATTAATTTTTTTTGCTATTTTAATATATAGGCGGGCTGTAGTGTAACGGCTAGCACGAGTCCTTTGGGAGGATTTAGTCTGGGTTCGAATCCCAGCAGCCCGACAAATCAAAAAAAACCATAAATTTGCTTTAAAACTATATTTATGTTTTAATTTATAAAAAGGCCATTATTTTTTAAAAATATGGAAAAGAAGTTTTTTAATAAAAGCAAAAGTCTGATAAAAATAATGATAAAGAATATTTAAAAGAAAGGCTAAAAATGTTTAAAAATTTAAAGTTTGAAATTGAAAGAATTATTGGAGAAGATATAGAAAAAGCTTCAAAAGAAAAAATTAATCAATTAAATATAAATAAAATAGAAGAAGAGGTTAAAAAAATAGAAAAACTTCTAGAAAAATAAAATAATCTAAATTTATTTATGGAAGAGCAATATTTAAACGCCCTAAAATATATTTTAGAAAACGGAGTTGACAAATCAAATAGAACTGGAATTTTAACAAGGGCTGTTTTTGGAATGCAGATGCGATTTGATTTGACAAAAGGATTTCCCGTAATTACTACTAAAAAATTATATTTTGATTCTGTAAAAGCAGAACTTTTATGGTTTATTTCTGGATCTTCTAATGTGCAAGATTTAAATAAACTAGGTTGCCATATTTGGGATGCAAATGCAGAAGCATCTTATTGGAAACCAAAAGCAAAATTTGAAGGCGATGTGGGAAGAATTTATGGTGTGCAATGGAGATCATGGCGTGGAGCAAATGGAAAAACAATTGATCAACTTAAAGAAGTTATTGAAAAAATTAAAAAAGATCCCTATGATCGCAGGCTTATTGTAAGCGCTTGGAATCCAGCAGAGTTAGATGAAATGGCTCTACCACCATGTCATGTTTTATTTCAATTTTATGTAGTAGAAGATAAATTATCTTTGCAAATGTATCAAAGAAGTTGTGATATGTTTTTGGGTGTGCCATTTAATATTACTTCTTATTCACTTTTACTTTCAATGGTTGCGCAAGTTACGGGGCTTAAGCCATTTGAATTTATTCATACTTTAGGAGATGCTCATATTTATCATAATCATTTTGAGCAAGTTAAAGAACAACTTAATCGCAAGCCATTTCTTCCCCCAAAACTTTGGCTAAATCCTGAAATAAAAAATATTGATGATTTTAAAATGGACGATATTAAATTAATTGATTATAATTGTCATCCACCAATTAAAGCTCAAATGGCTGTTTAATTTTTATGAAAACATTTATTATTGCAGCAATTAGTTTAGATGGATTTATTGCAAGATTCCAAAATGATTTTAGTTTGGATTGGACAAGCAAAGAAGATAAAAAATTTTTTATCGAAACTACTAAAAAAGCAGGCGTTGTTATTTTTGGCTCTAAAACCTACGAAACTATTGGTAAACCATTAAAAGATAGGTTAAATGTTGTGTATTCTACTCAAAAAAATTATCCAGATACTCTAACAACATCTTTGCCGCCAAAAGAACTTTTGTTAAAATTGGAGCAAAAAGGATTTAATGAGGCAGCAATTTGCGGCGGTAGCTCTATTTATACTTTATTTATGAAAGAAAATTTAGTTGATGAAATTTATTTAACTGTTGAGCCGGTAATTTTTGGAAATGGCATAAAATTATTTAATGAAAAAATTAATACAAATCTTGAGTTAATAGATTTTAAAAAATTAAATGATTCCGGAGCAATTGTTTTGCATTACAAGGTTTTAAAATAATTATTCAATACAACAATCAATTGCTTTTTTAACTAAATCTTTTAATTTTTTTAAAACATTATTTTTTTGATTTAATGTTTTTTCATTATCATGTTTATTTAGTGATTCATCATCGATTTTTTCTATATCAGAAACCTTTAAAGCTCCTAAATTTATTCCCCAAAAAAGAGAATATAAATTATAAGCATATTCAAAAAGCTCATAAGCTTCTTCTTTGTTATTTTTTGAAAGTTTTTTGGTCCCGACCTCCATTAATCTCATTGAGGCCGCAAGTAAATGTTTCATAATGCAATGTTCTTCAACACTTGGATTTTTTTCTATTTTTTGCATTAATTTTTTGCGCATTTCTCTTACTTCATTTAAAAAATTAAAATATTTTTTATTATTGCTTTTTGTTCCGCTAAAAAAGAAATGCTCTTCCAAAGATATTAAATTCATTAATGCTACTGATAAATCTTCATCTGAAGATAAATCAAATTTATCTTTAGTTTTTAATTCATTCATTTTTTTTAAAAACTCATCTAAATTTTTAATTGGAGTGTCGTTATTCATATTAAATTAAAAAATAAAAAATTAAACTTAAAATTAAAATAAATCCTACTGGCAAAATTACTTTTTGAAAAGGAAAATATGACTTGCCATTATTTTTTTCTTTTAAATAATTATGAAGTTCTGCAGCAAACCAAAAACCAAAACTTCCAATTAAAATACCCAAATTAATTTGGTTTAAATAAGGAATATTTAAAAATTGTTTGCTGTATATTCCAATCCAATTTAATGATGCAAAAACTAAAATATACCAAAAAATAATAGTAATTAAATTTTTTGCCTTAAAGTTTATATTTTTTTTATTTAAAACATCAATTGTCCAATAAATTAGAGCAACAATTAATCCTCCTATCCACGCCCCAGTAATTATATCATTAATTTTTAATATTTTTGCAAGCTCAATTCCTCCTGCAAGCGCTACGACACATAAAGGACAAACTGCAAAACTTTTTGTTGCAACCAATAATAATGGAATTATAAAAATAAACTTATTGATTTTTTTCATTTGATTTTATTTCTTTTAAATAATTAATTATTGGTTCGTCTCCTATAATACATTTTTTTTCCTTTGGTATCCATAAAAATGGAACACCAACCTCATTTTGATTAAAATTACAAGCTTGAGCTGCAAAAACTAATTCTTTTTGGTTATTTTGATTGTAATAAATTTCTTTTTGTGCAAGTTCAAATGGTATTTTATTTGTTTTTAAATATTCCTCAACTTTTTTGCAATGTGGGCATCCTTCGCCATAAAATAAAATTGGCTTTTCAAACAAAGAATTTGTAGGATTAATATTCAATATCTTTTCAGAATTATCTTGAGGATTATTTATTTTGGTTTGAGGATTTAAAAACAACGAGCTTAAAGAAAATACTATTAAAGCAAAGAACAGCAATCCAGCAAAAATTAATTTTAATTTATTTTTTGAATTCATAAACTTAATATATCAAAAAAAATTTTTTTTGTCTATTTTAATTAGAAAATATTTTCATAATGGTTTATATTATAATGGTTTATATTATAAATATTATCATTTTTTATATTTATGGCTAAAACATCTATTTGCCAGCCATTTTTATTTATTAAATTAGGATTTTTTAAAACAAAATAATTACAAATTTTTTTCAATTTTTTAATTTTAGAAAAAGTCATCTGGTCTTCTGGAGTTGGTCCAAATTGAGTTTCTTTCATAGTCTTTACCTCAAAAAATACAAGAGTTCCATTTTTTGATTTAGTTATAATATCTATTTCTCCAAATGGTTTTTTATAATTTCTTGCAATTATTTTATATTTTAATTTTTTAAGATATTGGGTCGCTAATTCTTCTCCTAATTTTCCTAATTCAATATTTTGCATATAAAAATAATAGCAAAAATAATAAAAATTAAAATATTTTTTTACAATTTTTAAAGTTCGCAGTCAATACTACTATTAGATAATAAAAAATATAAATTGTCAATATATACTTTGTATTATTTTTTATATTATTTTATGATTTTAATTTGCGTTATTTATTAATTGGATTTTGGTTTATTTTTATGTTTTAAAAATGTTTAGCGCTAAACATTGTGTTTACCCACCCC
>CAYMYP010000017.1:0-5553 GCA_964394705.1 uncultured Candidatus Saccharibacteria bacterium
AAAATCATTTTTAATTTAAATATATCTTTTAATTGTATGCAATAAATATTTTTTGGCAAGCAATTTTAAACATTAAAAAATTAATCTTTTACAATTCTTAATTCTTCCATTTTCCAACTTTTTCACTTTTTCGAAAAAGTGAAAAAGTTGCAAATTCACTTATTCGCGCAAAAGCAAACTTACTAATAAAAAATAAAATAAAAACCAATAAAAGTATTTTAAAAATATTTATTAAATCTTTTGTTATCCCTTTTTCTTCTCCTGCCTTCTTTTAATTAATTCGAATATAAGCATATTATATAAATGATTTTGGGGTTTATTTAAAGAATAATAAGCTTCAGCGTTTTGAATTTTTCTTTTAACCAAATAAACTTTTTCTAAAATTTTTAAATTTCTAGAACATGTTGCTAGAGGCATTTTTGATTCTTTAGCAATTTCTTGTAATGATAATTCGCCGTTTTTCATTAATAGTTCTAAAATCTTTAATCTTCTTTCATTGGCAACTCCCTTAAAAACTTGAAGCAAATAATCCATAATATTATTTTATCACGAAATATAGTTTTATTACAACTTCCAACTATTCCACTTTTGCGAAAAAGTGAAATAGTGAAAAATAGTGAAAAAGTGAAGTTGAGAAAGTAAAATAGCAAAATAACAAAAACATAAAATAATATCAAACTATTTATAAATCCAATGCTTAAACCAAATTATATCTCAATAGTTAAAAATAATTTAAAATTTACCTTTTGTCTCCAGAACCTTTTATTTTGTTGCGCTTTGCTCTTCTTTGAAGTTTTTCAATGTTTAAATTAGCAATTTCTTCTAAAGAAAAACCAAAAGAAGTTGAAACTTCTGCTAAATACCATAAAATATCTCCCAATTCATCTTTGATTGCTCCCTCTATTTCTTTAGTTAATTTACCATTATTGTCTCGAAAAATTTTTTTAATTTTATTTAATAGTTCTCCTATTTCGCCAGATAATCCTAAAGCCGGATATATAAAATCTTTGCCTATTTTCGGATAAATTGCTGTTTTGTGCGCTAATTTTTGATATTTTTTAAAATTCATTTTATTTTATAATTATATTAATATAACTTAAATATAACTTATTTATGACTAAATTTCAAAAAAAAGTTTTAGATATTGTCAAAAAAATCCCTAAAGGAAAATTTTTAACTTACAAAGAAGTTGTAAAAAAAGTTCAAAATAAAAATGCTTATAGGGCAGTTGCAAATATTTTAGCAAAAAACATAAAACCAAAAATCCCCTGCCATCGAGTTATTAAAAACAATAATTTAGTTGGCGGATATTTTGGTTCAGAAAAAAATTCTTGGATAAAAGCAGCACTTCTTTTAAAAGAAGGAGTTATTGGTGTAATTCCGACAGATACAATTTATGGGATTTGTGGAAGCGCCTTAAATAAAAAAACAGTTCAAAAAATTTATAAATTAAGAAAAAGAAACTCCAAAAAACCAATGATAATTTTAATTACTTCAATAGATGATTTAAAAATTTTTAAAATTAAACTTTCACCTCAAACAAAGAAAATGCTTCAAAAAATATGGCCTGCAAAAATTAGTGTAATTTTACCCTGCTCCCATAAAAAATTTAAATACCTACACAGAGGAACAAAAGAATTAGCTTTTAGATTGCCAGAATCATCTTGGCTTTTAAAACTTTTAAAAATTTCTGGGCCATTGGTTGCGCCGAGCACAAATTTTGAAGGAGAAAAACCAGCTAAAAATATCGCGCAGGCCAAAAAATACTTTAAAAACAAAGTTTTTTATTTTGATAAAGGCGAGCTGAATTCAAAACCATCAACATTAATAAAAATTAGTAAGGGTGACAAAATTGAAATTTTACGAAAGGGGGCTGATTTAAATAAAATAAAAGCAAATAGTTCTATAAAAATATTATAACATTTTATAGAATATTAGAATATAGATTAAATTTAAATTATCTTTTTGCTTTTTAAATTATCACGAAGTATGCCTATTGCTAAAATTAAAAGTCCAATATCGCGAATTGCAATATCACTTGTAATTCCAAGAACAAAAACTATACCCAAAAGATGAAGCAAAGCTAAAACAGAAAAAATTAATGAATAAATATTTAAAACCAAAAATAAACCGACAATAAAATCAAAAATGCCATTCAAGAAAACAATCAAATATTTATCTAAACCAAAATTACTTATCCAATCTGGAAAATAAGCTATCCAATATCCTGGATTAAAAATTTGCCAAACGCCAAAAACAACAAAAACAAAACCAAGGGCAAAAGAATAAATATTAAATTTTATTTTCATTTAACAACTATTTTGCCTGTCCAAGAAGGGTTTAGATGATCATGATAATACCATTCTCCAACTTCATTAAAGACAAAATTCCAACTTTCTCCTTTTTTAAGACCTCTACAAGAATCAAAAATTTTATCTTGTTCAGGAGTCCCACATTTTTTGATACTTGATCCAGGATAAACTTCATGTGTTGGATGAACTGCTGATGCTGGCCAAGAAGGATTTGACGATTCGTTTACCCAAGTTACTTTTGTGCCTCCGGAAATTTCTATCTCTTTGGGCACAAAACCATTGGCTGTGATTTTAATAACAACTTCTTTCACTTGTTGGGTTGTATCCTCCGAAGAAATTGTTTGAGATAAATTCAATTGTGTCGTATTTTGAGATTCTGTATTTTGAGATTCTAACTGCGTACCTTTTAATATTTCCGAACTGGGAGTTATATTTTGTTCAAAAGAATTATTTGAAATTTTCTGGCGATAAACATAAAAAACTCCCCCTAAAATAATTAAAACTAAAATAACTAATAATATTTTTTTCATTTTTATAATTTAAAAACGTTTAAAAACGACCTTTATTAAATTATACTTTTTATTTTATAAAAAACAATGTATAATAAATTAATTGATTTATTTAGTTTTTATTTTTTTAAAAAATATGAATATTTCAGTAATTATTCCTTGTTATAATGAAGAAAAAGCAATTGAGGCAGTAATTAAATCAATACCAAAAGATAATATACAAGAAATTATTGTAGTAGATAACAATTCTACTGATAAAAGCGCTGAAGTTGCAAAAAACGCAGGAGCAAAAGTTGTTTTTGAGCAAAAACAAGGATACGGAGCTGCGCTTAAAAAAGGTTTTAAAGAAGCAAGCGGAGATATTATTGCGACATTAGATGCTGATAATCAATATCCAGCAGAACTAATCCCGGAAATTGCAAATTATTTAATAGAAAATAATCTTGATTTTATATCATGCAATAGAGTTCCTTTTACTACTGGATCGCAATCATTTAGCAGAAAATTAGGAAATTATATTTTAACCAAAGCAGCAAATATTTTATTTAATATAAATTTAAAAGATTCACAATCCGGAATGTGGATTTTTAAACGCAATGTTTTAGAAAAAATATGGCCAGAAAGTAATGATATGCCTCTTTCTGAGGAATTAAAAATATTAGCGGCAACTCATCCTGCAATTAAATTTGAAGAGTATTATATTTCATATAAGCCGCGTATCGGAGAATCAAAACTTTTTCCTCTAAAACATGGATTAAAAAATATGTTATATTTATTTAAATTAAAGAAAAAAATAAAAAAATGAATACTAATAAAATAGAAGATAAATTAATTTATATTGCTTTTTTGGGAATTTTATTTATTTATTTTTTAGGATTTTTATATAATGTCAATTCTCCTTTTATCCATGTTACAGAAGACACAAGCGGTCAAAATGCAATTGCCGCGCTAAATTTAAACGAATACGGATGGTTTAAACTTAAATTTGGTTTTTTTATAACAAAAATTAATGATTTAAATAATTTGCCAGAAGCATATACTCATCATCCAAGTCTTTTTTTGTTGCCTACAGCAATAATTTATAAAATTTTTGGGGCAAGCGAAATTACTACAAGATTGGGCCTATTTTTATATATGATTTTAGCTCTAATTTTATGGTTTTTTGCCTTAAAAAAATTTTTAAATTCTAGAATATCTTTATTAATAATTTTAGCCTTTGTTATAATGCCAGGAGCAATTTATTATGGCAAAAGCTTTGAGCTAACGGTTTTTACAATACCTGCGGGGCTGATAACTTGGAGTTTGTTTATATTTTATTTTTTTGAAGAAAAAATAAAAACAAAAAAAATTTATTTATGGCTATTTATAATTTCAATTTTAATTGGAGCACAAATGGCTTGGTTTTTTTATTTTATACCCATAGGAATTTGGCTATTTTTGTTTACTAAAAAAGGAAAAACTACTCCAAATAGAAAATTATTTTTAATACTTATACCCCTGCTTTTAATTTTATCTTTTGCAATAACAATGCTTCAATTTTATCTTTTAAAAGGAGATAAATTTTTTAATGATTTTATTGATGCTTTTAAATTTAGAACTAATCAAAAAATACCATTCGGTTTTTGGTTTGATCGAATATGGTGGATTACAAAATTAAACATAACTTGGATTCTTTTTATTAGTGGCATTTTGGGCATAATTTTAATGTTGTATCAATCAAAAAATAATTATAATTTTTTGTTTTTTATCCCAATAATTGCTTTGCCACTTTTTGTGCTTTTAATATTTAAACAATGGGCAACTCATCCATTTGGCGTTATACCCTTTTTGCCCGCAATTGCATTAGGGGTTGGATTTTTATTTGAAAATTTAATTAAAAAATTAGAAGGTGTTGGAGTTTTCATAATAATTTTAATATTTGGAATTGGTATTTATTTATCCTATGAAAATTTAAATTTTTTTTATAATCAATTTTTAATTTTAACAGAAAAAGATATTGCGCTTGCAAAAAATGTTGCTCAAAATATCAATACAAATGAAAGTATTTGTTTGGGGCAAAATCCAGGAGGGGTAGGAGTTGATGGAATTTTGTGGTGGTATACAAGAAAAAATATAGACACAAATCCTAATTGTTATGAACAAAACAACAAATTTGCATTGGTTTTCCACCCACAAACTGGAGAATTAGCTCAAGAAGAAATTAAAAAATTTGAAAGCATAAATTATAAATTTTTAGGCTGCGCTGGATTTTTGTGTTTGATGCAAAAATAATTTATTTTTTAGAAGAAGTTGAGTTTTGATTTAAAAATTCTTCATATGCTTTTTTAATTTCAAAAGCATCTGGCCAATAATGCAAAATTTGAGTTGCAAACGCTTTAACACAACTTATATTTTTTTCAATTCTACAAATATCAAATAATCCATAAAGTGGCTGCGGCCTTGTCCCTCCCCACAAATAAGATTCGTCAAAAGAGTTTTTAGCGGCTTTTAAATATTTTGCATTAAACGTTTTTTGATAAGCAGTTAAATCTAGCATTCCATTTAAATAAAGAGTTTGGCCAAAGCTTAATCCTTTATGTCTTTCTAAAATTGGCTGGGCATAGGAATTTATATACTCCATCAAAACATCAACTATTTCTGGATTATCAACCTGACTTATAACCCCGGTCGTATAACTAATAAATTGTCTTACTAATTCTTCTTGACCAATTGGAGATTTCATTTCCAATGGC
>CAYMYP010000017.1:5573-8979 GCA_964394705.1 uncultured Candidatus Saccharibacteria bacterium
AAGTCTGCCAAATTTTTAACATTGCCGCTTTGGAGTTCGTGCATCGCCGCAATAAAAGCTTCTGATTTTTTCATTGGCAAATAATTGCCATAAAAAATCATTATTAAAATAAAAATTGAAGCTGATATTGCAATAATTTGTTTAGGAAATGAATTCATTTTTTGTTCTTGCATCTTTATCGACAAATTTTAAATGGTTTAAAAATAAAGGTTTAAAAAGATAAGCGCCAAATCCCAAAACCAAAAAGAAATTTAAATACATTGGCAATACTTCAAAAATAATTAAATTTTGCACAAAATAACCAATTAAAATTGAAAGCAATAATCCAAACTGAAGCTCATTAATTGGCGAAATTAATTTCTTTTCTTGGTGAGTTTTTTTAAATTTAAAAAGCAATAATATAAAAGCAATAAAAACAGATAAATATCCCAAAAGCCCCAAAATTCCTGTTTCTGCTAAGTAATCAAAAATAACGCTGTGCGCTCTATCAAACCAAGTTTCGCTTGAAGCATTTGGATTAAAGTGCCTTGGGTCAAAATATTTATCAAAAACAGCTGCAAAATTTTCCGGGCCCCACCCAAGCAAAGGCCTATCTAAAAATCCTCTCCAAGCAGAATTCCAGGTCCAAAAACGAGTTTGCGCTGTGCGTTCTCCAAAATCAATTTGCAAAAATCTTGAACCTGGCAAAGATTTTATAAATTCACTATTTTTAAAATAAAATAACAAAAATAAAACAATTATTATAAAAATAAATCCATAAATTCCCCATTTTCTAAATTGTTTATTTGAAAATATGTTATAAATAAAAAATGTAAAAATTGCGGCAACCAAACCCAAAAAAGCGCCGCGTGTCTGACTTAAAACAAAAAATACAAAGAAAAACAAAACCGAAAGCCCATAAAAAAATCCTCTTTTCCAATTTATATGTTTTTCAAAAAACAAATAAAGCGCATAAAATATAATAAACATTAAATATGGCGCTACATAAGCAGGATTTCCCAATGCCCCCTGAAAGCGCATATTTTTATTAAACAAAACACTCCAAAATCCTAATTTTTGCTCATAAATTAATTGATCATATGGACCGAAAAAACCAGTAACTGGAACCGCTGATAAAACACCATAAAAAATAACTCCAATTGCTGATAAAATTGAAATCCAAAAAATAGTTTTCCAATCGCGTTCAGTTTTAAAAAGTAAAACAAGAAGCATAAAAAATAACCAATAATGAATCATTTGAAATCCTCCTTCTTGTCTTTCATAATTTGACCAAAAGGCGGATTTTATATCATAAGCAAAAATTGAAGCTAAAACATAAAATAAAACGAAAATACTTACTGCTATCACCAAAGGATTTTTAAAAGTTTCTTTTAAATCTTTAATTACTTTATTTTCATTATCTTCAAAAGCCCAATGAAACAAAAATGCTATCAACGATAAAGAAACAACTGTTCTAAAAAAATAATATTTTCCGCCAATAAAAGGAAAAAAAGTTGAGGGCAAAACAATTAAAACCGAAAGTGGAGCTAAATAAATAAAAAATTTTGAAAGCGATAATAAATTAATTTTCATTTATTTATAATAACCTATTTATCTTGCGTATTCAACTGCTCTAGTTTCGCGAATAACATTTACTTTAATTTCTCCCGGATATTTTAACTCGGATTGAATACGATTGGCAATAGCGCGCGCAAGCTCTAATGCGCCAAAATCATCAACTTTTTCCGGAATTACAAAAACTCTTAATTCTTTTCCTGCAGAAATTGCATATGCCTGCTTTACGCCATTAAAACTATTTGCAATTTTTTCAAGTTCAGTCAATCTTTTAATATAATTTTCTAATGTGTCTCTGCGCGCTCCAGGTCTACCTGCCGAAATTGCGTCAGCTGCAGTTACTATATAAGCTTCTGGAATTGCATAAGGATAAGTATCATGATGTGATTGCATTGCTAAAATCACATCTTCTGCAACACCATATTTTTTCAAAAGCTTAATTCCAAGCTCTAAGTGATTACCTTCTACTTCATGATCAATTGCTTTACCAATATCATGCAAAAGTGCTGCTTTTTTTGCTACATCAACTTTTAATCCTAATTCTGCGGCAATCATTCCAGCAATATGAGCCATTTCAATTGAATGATCTAAAACATTTTGGCCATAACTTGTCCTAAAATGAAGTCTACCTAAAATTTCAATTAATTCTTTTGGCAAATCATAAACACCAATTTCCATACAAGCAGATTCTCCAAGTTCTAAAATTCGTTTTCCTAATTCCTGACGGGCCTCTTCAACTTTTTCTTCAATTTTTGCCGGCTGAATTCTTCCGTCTTTAATTAATTTTGCCAAAGCTAATGCAGCAAGTTCTCTTCTATATGGATCAAAAGATGAAATAATAATAGAATCAGGGGTTTCGTCAATAATTAATTCTACGCCAGTTAATCTTTCAATAGTTTTAATATTTCTTCCTTCTTTGCCAATGATTTTGCCTTTAATATCTTCGTTTTCTATTGGAAAAATGCTCGTGGTAATTTCAGAAATATGCGTTCTAGCATATCTTTGCATAGCAGTTGTTATAATTTCAATTGATTTTTTTTCAATTTCTTCGTGTTTTTCCTTTAAAAATTTTTCAATTGTTTGTTGTAATTCAATTTTATTACTTTCTTTTATTTTATTTAATAATTCTTCTTTTGCTTGTTCTGCAGACAATCCACTTATTTCTTCTAATTTTTTTTGTTGGGCTAATTTTAAATTGTTAATTTCGTCTTCTTTTAGTTTTAATTCAGCTTCTTTTTGTCTTAATTTGTTTTCTGTTTCAGTTAAAGTAGCTAGTTTTTGATCTAAAATTTCTTCTCTTTTTAAAAGCCTAGCTTCAATTTGGCTAATTTGATTTTTTCGTTCTTTTTCTTCTTTTTGCGCTTCAACCAAAATTGCCGCGGCTTTTTCCTTCGCTTCTAAAATTATTTCTTTAGATTTTTCCTCTGCTTCTTTAAGTTTTTCTTGAGTCTTACGAGTTAAAGATTCTGCTTCTCCTAAAGCTTTTTGGCGATAAATTACATAACCTAAAATTGCGCCTAAAACTAAGCCTATTACCACATAAATAGTTGTATTCATAATTTTTATTAAATTTTGGGACTGTTAAAATATTCATTTTTAATAAAAAATTTTTAATAAAAATTTATACTTTATATTTAAATTATAAATAAATTTTGGGGAATGTCAAATAAAATAATATGCGTAGAATATATACATTTTGGAAAATGCTTAATTAATTTAATAAATACTTTCTTTAAATAGACTTTTACCCCCTTAAACCCCCTTATAAATAAAAAGGGCGAATTTCTAATTCCTTTAATATTTTAATTTGTAAACCATTTAAATTTTTCACCCTAAAAAGCGTAGTTATAGA
>CAYMYP010000018.1:0-6814 GCA_964394705.1 uncultured Candidatus Saccharibacteria bacterium
CTTTACGAAGAAACCGGAATTAAAAAATCAGATTTAAAAATAATTCCCCAATTTCGCGCTTATGAAAAATTTTCCTTTAAAACCCAAGATAAAATTATAAGTAAAAATTTAATTTTATATTTAGCAGAAACAAATAAACAAAATATCATTATTGATCCTAATGAGCATTATGGTTTTGCTTGGTTTTTATACAAAGAAGCTGTAAAAACAATTGGTCCAAAATATGTTGGAATTAAAAAAATTTTAAAACAAGCATTAAATTTTATCCAAAAGTTGGAAAAATAATATTGCGGATATACCGCTGCCTAAAACATGCAATATTTTGCAAATTTTTTTAAAAAAATATAAAATCTTAAAAGTGGTGGGCGTAGTTCAATTTGGTTAGAACGCCAGGTTGTGGCCCTGGAGGTTACGGGTTCAAGTCCCGTCGCTCACCCATTTATTTTTAAATTATTTTTAAAGATTTTTTAATTCTTTTGCTGCTTTAATTAATCCTATAAATAAAGGATGTGGTGAAAAAAATTTTGATTTAAATTCTGGATGGAATTGAGTTGCAACAAAATAAGGATGATTTTTAAGTTCAATAATTTCAACTAAATTTCTATCTGGATTAATTCCGGAAAAAATCATTCCTTTTTTTTCAAATAAATCTTTATATTCATTATTAAATTCATAACGATGGCGATGTCTTTCAGTAATTAATTTATTTTTATATAAAGTAAAAACCTTGCTATTTGGATTAAGTTCGCAAGTATAAGCTCCTAATCTCATTGTGCCTCCTAAATCTTTTTTATTTAAAATTCTAGATTGTTGTTCTGGCAAAGTAGAAATTACAGGATATTTTGTTTTAGGATTTACTTCAGTAGTATGTGCGCCTTTTAGCCCCAAAACATTGCGGGCAAATTCTACAATCGCAAGCTGCATTCCATAACAAAGTCCTAAAAAAGGAATTTTATATTTACGCGCATAATGGATTGCTAAAATTTTTCCTTCCACTCCCCTGCTTCCAAATCCACCCGGCACAATTAAAGCATCATAATTTTTTAATTCAGAAAGTTTTCTATTGTTTTTTTCAAATTCTTCAGCATTTATCCAAGAAATTTTTGGTTTTAAATTTAGATGCCAAGCAGCATGTTTAATTGCTTCAATAACTGAAATATAAGAATCAGATAAAATAAAATCTCCGCTTCCAAAATATTTACCAACAATGCCAACTTTTATTTTATTTTTGGCTTTTTTAATTTTTTGAACTAATTTCTGCCATCTATCAAAATTATTTTTTCTTGGTTTTAAATTAAATTTTTTTAAGATATTTTTACCTAAATTATCTTTTTCAAAATTAACCGGAACTTCATAAATTGAATCAATATCTGGTGCAGAAATTACATCTTCAGGCAAAACATTGCAAAATAAAGAAATTTTCTTTTTTCTAATTTCATCAAGCGGACGAGATGAACGCGCAATAATAATATCTGGCTGAATCCCCGCATAATTTAAGGCACGTACAGCATGTTGGGTTGGCTTTGTTTTCATTTCACCAATTTTTTCAGGAATTGGCAAATAACTTACAAGCATAAACAAAACCTGACCTGGCATTTTTAATTTCATAATCCTTGCAGTCTCTAAAAACAACAAGTTTTCATATTCCCCAGCAGTTCCGCCAATTTCAACTAAAACAAAATCAGCTTTGGTGTTTTTCGAAACATTTAAAAGACGACGTTCAATTTCATCAGTCACATGAGGAATAATTTGAACGCATTTTCCATCATAATCTAAATCTCTTTCGCGGTTTATAACTTCTCTATAAACAGCGCCTGAAGTCATATAATTATCTTTTAAAATATTTTCATCTAAAAATCTTTCATAGTTTCCTATGTCTTGATCGCATTCCATTCCATCTTCAGTTACAAAAACTTCTCCATGCTCAATGGGATTCATTGTGCCAGCATCAACATTTAAATAAGGATCTATTTTTACGGCTGTTACTTTAAATCCATAGTCTTTTAAAATGCGAGCAGTCGAAGCTACTGTGATCCCCTTTCCAATCCCAGACATAACCCCTCCAACAACAAAAATAAAATTACTTTTTTTAAAAGTCATTTAAATTTTTATTAAACCCATCCAAATTTTAACACTATCAATTTCTGTGTCAATTTCAATATCAAATTTATTAACTTTTCCAAAATTAATTTGAGTAGCATTTATTTCTTTTTGAATTTCTTTTTTGTTTTTATTTAAAATTAACAAAATATTTTTGTCTCCTTCAATAAATAATTTTATTTTATTTTGTGGCCTAAGATTAGCTTTGTTTCTTAAATCTTGCACAATTCTTATGAATTCTTTTAAAATTCCTTCATTATAAAGCTCTGGAGTAATATTTTTATCAAGCTCAATTAAATTTTTAATTTTAGAATCAAAAATTATTTCTTTTACATTAATTTCATCTTTTAAAATTTGAATTAATTCTTTATTTGTTTTTATAAATTTTGCTTCTTTTAATTTAGAATCATTTATTATAAATTTTTGAAGAGGCTGCCTTACTTTAATTTTTGATAATGCTCTTTCTTTTAAGGCTTCTTGAGCTAAATTTCTTATAATCTTCATTTCATCTTCTAATTTTTTATTAATCAATTTTTTATCTGCTTTTGGCCATAAACATAAATGTACTGATTCCTCGCTTTTGTTATCAAATAATTTAGTCTCAGCATACAAAGCATCTGCAAAAAAAGGAGAAATTGGAGCAATTAATTTTGATAAATTATTTAAAACATAACCCAAAACCCAAGAAGCTGTTTTTAAATCTAAAATATTGTCAGGCTTTTGAAATCTTTTACGCGAACGCCTAATATACCATCTTGACAAATCATCAACAAAATTTTCTATTTCTAAAACCGCTTCTCTAATTTCATACTTATCAAAATTAGCAGTTGTTTTTAAAATAAGATTGTTTAGCTTCGACAATATCCATTTATCAAGCAAAGCAAATTTTGGTTTAAAATTAAAAGATAAATTTTTAGGAGAATAAGTTTTTAAAAATACTAAACAATTATAAATAATTAAATGATTTGCTCGAAGAATTTTAAGTATATCATCTTCATCAAAATTTTTAGGTTCACCAGGCGGATTAATTCTATATAAATACCATCTTACAGCATCAATTCCATATTTTTCAATCATATCCCAAGGATTTACAACATTTCCAAGTGATTTTGACATTTTTTTGCCATATTTGTCCAAAACCAAACCTAAACAAACAACGTTTTTATAAGAAGGCTCTAAACCTAAAAGCGTTGAAACTGCTAAAAGCGTATAAAACCAACCGCGCGTTTGATCAATTGCTTCAGAAATATAATCAGCCGGATAATCAATATTTGTTGGTTTTTTGTTTTTAATTTTAAGATTATTAAATAAAATATAATTTTGAGCAATTGGCATTGCGCCTGAATCAAACCAAACATCAACAACTTCCTTTACCCTTATCATTTCTTGCCCGCATTTTTGACAATTAAATTTTATTTCATCAATATAAGGTTTATGTAAATCAAATTCTCCACTTAAATTTCGCGGCCCGTTTACAAATTTTAAATTTTTTAATACCTCTGCTGGTTTTATAAAATCTGGCTCTCGTTTTTGTTTTCCATAAATTGCTTTTTTCTCATCCCATCCTAAAATAACTTGAGCTATCATCCAAATAGGATATTCGTGGCTAATAATTAAAATATTTTTATTTTGATATTTTTTCTCAACTTCAGAAATAAATTCCCAAACGCGCATCCTTACATTTCTTAATGATTCTCCATCTTTAGGAGTATTTTCAAAACGAGATTGATAAGTTGGAAAAGCTTCGTGGTATAATTTAATAGATTTACCATTAAATTCAGGTAATTGAATTTCTTTTAATCTTTCATCAAAAATGATTTCTTTATTTAATGTTTTTGAAACAATTTCTGCTGTTTCTCTTGTGCGTAAAACTGGTGAAGCAAAAATTAAATCAATTTTTTCTTTTAATAATTTTTTAGATGCAGATTTTACCATATCTTTGCCAATAGTTGTAAGATGATAAGTGCCATCTCCAATGTCAATAATTTTTCTAATTTGAGTTTGCGATTCTCCATGCCTCATTAAAAAATATTTATTTGACGATTGTGGCAATTTATTAACTAATTCCGATATGCTACCAATAACTTCTTTATGACTGCAATTTTTGCATTCCCAAACAGGCAAAGGAGTTCCCCAAAATCTTTCTCTTGAAAAATTCCAATTCTTTTTTTCTTTTAGCCATTCTCCAAATCTTCCTTTTTTAATATGAGCTGGCACCCAATTAATTTTTTGATTATTTTTAATTAAATCTTTTCTAACTTTATTGACATCAACAAACCAACTTTCACGCGCATAATAAATTACAGGAGTTTTACAACGCCAACAATGAGGATATTCGTGGCTATAAGGCATAATTTTATAAAGCAACCCCAATTTTTCTAAATAAGCAAAAATTTTGTTTTCAGTATCTAAATTTTTCTTTTTTTCCGAGATAATATATTCTCCGCCAACAGCTTCAATATCATTTACAAATTTTCCATCTTCTAAAACAGTATGCTGCATTGGCAATCCTATTTTTTTGCCTAAATTATAGTCATCTTCGCCATACATTACTGCAGTATGCACCACTCCTGTTCCTTCTTCAATGTTTACAAAATCAGCTTCATAAATTCTATGTGATTTTTCATTTTCTAAAAACTTAATTTTAAAAAGCGGTTCGTATTTTAATCCAATTAAATCTTTTGCTTTAAATTTTTTATAAATTTTTACATTTTTAAATTCTTCAAAATTTTTATCTTGCTGCAAGCGCTTAAATGAATTTTCTTCTAAAATCAAAAATTCACCAGCTTTTGCCGGATTTTCAATTTTTATAAAATTATGATTTGGATTTATAGCTAAAGCAATATTTCCTGGCAATGTCCATGGCGTTGTTGTCCATGATAAAATATAACTATTTTTAAAATCGCTTTTATCCGATAAAATTTTAAATTTTATAAAAATAGAATTATCAGAAACTGTTTGATAAGCATCTGGCTGGCCTAATTCATGAGAAGACAAAGATGTGCCGCATCTTACACACCAAGGCACAACTTTATAATCTTTATAAAGCAATTTTTTTTCATAAAATTTTTTAATAATGCTCCATAATGATTCAACATAACCTGTTTCATAAGTAATATAAGCATTATCAAAATCAAGCCAAAAACCCATCCTTTCAGTTAATTTTTCCCATTCTTTTTTATATTTCCAAACAGATTCTTTGCATTTTTGATTAAATTTATCAACGCCAAAATTTAAAATATCATTTTTATTTTTAAATCCTAATTCTTTTTCAACTTCTAATTCAACTGGAAGTCCGTGCGTGTCCCAACCAGCTTTACGCGGAACATAATAACCGCGCATTGTTTTATAGCGCAAAATAATGTCTTTAAAAGACCTTGCTAAAACATGGTGAATTCCTGGCTTACCATTTGCAGTTGGCGGGCCTTCATAAAAAACAAATTTAGGTGCTTTTTTGCGCTTTAAAAGACTTTTTTGAAAAATATTATTTCTTTTCCAAAAATCCAGTATTTTTTCTTCTAACTTTGGCAAGTTTAAAGTTTCTTCAAAAAACTTAAACATATTATAAAATTAAAAAATTTTTTTAAAAAAAGCAAATACAATAATTCTTAATAAATAAATTAATTTCTGAGTTTTTTTATATTTTCTGTTAATATTAAACTTATGATAAAAATTTCTAGATCTAAAATTGATTTATATTTGGAATGCCCAAGATGTTTTTGGTTAGATGTAAAAAAAGGAATTAAAAGACCGCAGCCAGCGCCATATACTATAAATAGCGCAATTGATATTTTGCTAAAAAAAGAATTTGATATTTACCGCGAAAAAAAAGAGTCGCATCCTATTATGAAAAAATTTAATATTAATGCAGTCCCATATAATCATCCACAAATTGATAATTGGAGAAATACTTTTTCGGGTATTCAATTTTATCACGAACCAACAGATTTTTTTATTTATGGAGGAATAGATGATGTTTGGGAAAATAATAATGAATTATTTATTGTAGATTATAAAGCAACCGGAGCAAATCAACATAAAATTTATGATTCTTATATAAGGCAAATGGAAATTTATCAATGGCTATTTAAACAAAATAATTTTAATGTAAACAATATTGGATATTTTGTTTTTGCAAGAGTTAATAAGGCTAATGGATTTGAATCAGCTGAACCGGTTTTATCATTTGATTTATTTATTGAAGGTTATGAAGGTAATACAAATTGGATAGAAAATGCTTTATACGGCGCCAAACAAATTTTAGATTCAGAAACTCCTCCAGATCCAAATCCAACATGCAGTTTTTGTAAATATTGCAAGGATTCATTAAATGCTTAATTTAAAACATAAAATATTTCACTGGACAATTCATAGTAAAAATAAAATGCGTTTTTATAATCTTTCAGAGCAAAGAGTAAAAAGAGTATTAAATTCTCCACAAAGAGTTGAAAAAGGAATAGCGCCAAATACTTTGGCATTTATGCAACCAACCTCAACTAAAACTATTAATAATAAAAAAACTTGGTCAAGCGAAATTTGGGTAATGATTCAAGAAATAAAAAAGACAAATTCAAAAATTATAAAAATAATTTCAGCATGGCGTTATCCGGGCAAAACTAAACCTCAAAGCGAAAAAATAATTTCAATGTTACAATCTGAACTTGAAGAATATTTAAAAAACGAAAGTTAACTTAATTTTATTTTAAATACATTT
>CAYMYP010000018.1:6835-8760 GCA_964394705.1 uncultured Candidatus Saccharibacteria bacterium
ATCCAAAGAAATATTTTTAATTTCAGCTAATTTTTTTACAACAAAAATAACATAATTAGGCTCATTTCTTTTGCCACGAAAGGGTTCTGGGCTAACATAAGGAGCATCAGTTTCAGATAAAATTCTATCATTAGGAATAAATTTAATAATTTCATCATAACTGCGATTAAAAGTAATAAGACCGCCAAAAGTAAAATAAAATCCCAAATTTAAAAGTTTTTTTGCTTCATCTTTAGAACCAGCAAAAAAATGAATCACGCCAGGAGGATTGTTTAAAATATTTTTATTGTTTTCTAAAATTTTAATTAAATCAAAAAAAGCGCCACGACAATGAATCATAAGAGGCTTTTTAATTTTAAAACAAAGTTCAATTTGTTTTAAAAAATTTTCTTTTTGCTTTATTTTTTGATCATTGTCTTGAGTGCGGTAATAATCTAAACCACATTCGCCAATTGCAACAACTTTTTCATTTAATGCTAATTTTTTATAAAAATTATAATCAAAATTTTCAGCTTCTGCTTTTAAAGCCTTTTTTTTATTTTCTCCAAACTCATTTTCATCATAAAAAGATTCAAAAGTATGAATTGGATGAAGTCCAACAGTTGCATATATTGGCTCATTTTTAAATTCCAAAGCAACTTTTAAAGCATATTCGGATGTTTGTTTTTGAGTGCCAACATTTATTAATCCAACTCCGTTTTTAAGCGCTTTTAAAATTACATTTTTATAATCGTTTTTAAATGCCGCAAATTGAATGTGGGTATGAGAATCAAAAAATTTAATCATTAATTTTATTAAACAATATCCCGCTATAATTAAAAGAAATCTTTTCCCCTTGATTTATTATTGAATTTGTAATTTTTTCTGAAGTTTCTGGCATAAAAGGATAAATCAATGCTGCAACATTATCTAATATAACCACTAAATTAAAAATTTTTAACGGATCATAATCTTGCCAAGGTTTTGTTTTTTCAATATACAAATCTCCAAATGAAATTAAATCCCAAATGAAATTTATTGCCTCATTAAAAAGATATTTTTCTAATTTTTCATAAACTATTTTTTTGGTATTTTTAATTTTTTCATCAATTTCTTTATCTAATATTTTTTGTGTATTAAGTTCTTTTAGTTTTTGAGCAAGGCCTAAAACTCTTGAATAAAAATTTCCTAATCCATCAACCAATCTACCATTATATACTTGATTTATCTTTCCCCAACTAAAATCTCCATCTTCAAATGGAGGAATTTCAGAAGCAAACCAAAAACGTAATGCATCAACTCCATATTTTTTAATAATTTCTTCTGGATATATAACATTCCCCACAGTTTTGCTCATTTTTTTACCAAAAGCAGTAATAAAACCATGGATAATGATCTGTTTTGAATGAGGTAGTCCTGCTGAAAAAAGCATTGCTTGCCAAATTGCTGATTGCTGTCTTAAATTGTCTTTTCCCGCAATTTGAACACCTGGCCAAAATTCATTAAATTCTTTTGAGTTCGGCCATCCTAAAGTTGAAATATAATTAATTAAAGCATCAAACCAGACATACATAACTTGAGTATCATCTTCTGGTACATCAATACCCCAGGGCATTTTTGATTTTAAGCGCGAAATACTAAAATCAGAAATTCCCAAAGATACAAAATTTTCAATTTCTTTAAGTCTAAAATCAGGCACAACAAATTGAGGATTGTTTTTGTATAAAGCCAAAAGCTTAGTTTGATATTTAGAAAATTTAAAAAAATAATTTTCTTCTTCAATTGTTTCTAATTCTAAATTGGGATGAAGTGGGCATTTGCCATTTTCTAATTCGCTATCTGTTTTTTCAAGCTCGCAACCAACACAATATTTTACTTTATAAAAAGCTTTGTAAATATCACCATTTTTTTGGCATATTTTCCAAAATTCCTGAGCTGCTAAAATA
>CAYMYP010000019.1:0-1446 GCA_964394705.1 uncultured Candidatus Saccharibacteria bacterium
CTTTTAGCTTTAATTTTTAAAGACCAGAAGTTTTGGAAAAAATTTTTCATATTTTTTGCAACGTTTTTTGGAATAAGCGTTCTTTTAGCTCATAGCCATTATTCAATTGATGTTTTTGCCTCGCCATTTATTACTTATACAATTTATAAAATTAGTCAAAGATTATTTTATAATGATTATCAAATTATAAAAAATGCTTAAAAAAATTAAATCATTTATTTTTGAAAACAAAACCATTCGCCAAACCATTTTTAAAAATGTATTTTGGCTAAGTATTTCAAATGTAATAGGGAAATTAATAAGAGCAATTCTAATTATTTATGCAGCGCGGGTTTTGGGAACTGAGGGGTGGGGGATATTTTCTTATGCGCTTACTATTTCAGCCACTTTTTCTGTTTTTATGGATTTAGGAATAAATCCAATAGTTTTAAAAGAATCTAGCCGGTCAGAAAATAATAATGAATATTCAAAAAAAATCTTAAGCACCGCGCTTATTTTAAAAATTATTTTTTCAATTATAGGAATTTTAATTATTATATGGCTTGCTCCGTTTTTTATAAAAATTAAAGAAGTTAAATCACTTTTACCATTTGTTGCTTTGGTTTTAGCTTTTGATTTAATAAGAGATTTTATATTTAGCATTAGCAGAGCTCTTCAGCAAATGGAAAAAGAAGCATTTTTATTTATTTTAACAAATATTGCCATTGTTTTGTTTGGAATCATTTTTCTTAAAATAAAACCTAATGCATTTTCTTTTGCTTTGAGTTATGCAGTTGGTACAGGAATTGGCTCAATTGCAAGTTTTTGGGTTTTTAGAAATTATTTTCAAAATGCTTTTAAATATTTTTCGCGCTCATTAATTAAAAAAATTTTATTTGCAGGATGGCCATTTGCCTTGTCCGGAATATTAAGTATTTTTTTAACTAATACAGATATTTTAATTATTGGGTGGTTTAAATCTGCTTCTGATGTCGGACTTTATTCAGCAGCAGTAAGAATAGTTGCCTTACTTTATATTCTTCCTAGTATTTTGACAACAACTTTAATGCCAATTTTTTCAAAATTAGCTTATAATGACGACCAAAAATTTAAAAAAATTTTTGAAGAAGGGCTAAAAATTTTGTTTTTAATTGCTTTACCAATTGTATTTGGCGGTGTAATTTTAGCAAAACCAATAATTGAATTTATTTTTGGCAAAAGTTATTTAGAAGCAACAGCATCTTTTGCTATTTTAAACATTACAATTTTAACTAATTTTACGGCAGGAATAATAATGAATGCAATTTTTGCTTATAACAAACAAAAATTTTTGGCTATATACACTGCAATTGGCGCAATTTTAAATGTAATTTTAGATTTAATTTTAATTCCGCCATTTGGAATTTTGGGTTCTGCTTATGCAACATTAATTTCGCAATTTGTAAGTAATATTTATTTATGGATTCA
>CAYMYP010000019.1:1474-8743 GCA_964394705.1 uncultured Candidatus Saccharibacteria bacterium
TCTCATTTAAAAAAATCCATTGTGGCTTGTTTTGCAATGTCGCTTTTAATTTATTACCTAAACTTATTTAATTTAAACATCATTTTTACAATTGCGCTTGGCGCGCTTTTGTATTTTATTTTACTTTATCTAATGAAAGAACCAATTTTTAAAGAAATCAAAAAAGTTTGGGTATATTAAAAAAAATAAAAAATCAAAACAATAATAATGTTTTAAATATAAACAAATTCAACTTTTTGTCGTCGTAAGAAATATTTAACTTTTTATCATCGCAAGACCAAAGATCTTGTAATGACACTAAATTGAAAACTAAATAACAAAATTAATAAACATTCTAATGTTTTATAGAATAATAGAATGTTTATTTCATTAAAAATGAAAACCAAAATATCTTGCAATAACAAAAATTTAAAATTTTTTAGTTTTTTCTGTGTTTAGTTGCCGCCTAAAAACAAAGAAGTTTTTTTGCTTAATTCATAAAAATTTTTATAAACTTCCAAAAGCCCGGTTAAAGAATTTTGAATTAAATTGCTTGCTTTTTCATGCTCAAAATTTATTATTGCCTCCAAAGCTAAATTATGATTTTGTTTTGAGATATTAAATTTATCAATAGATTCATCAAATAATTTTCTTATTTCTTCGTTTTCATCTGGTTTAAACAAACTAATGGCTTTAGAAATATCATTTTTTCTTGACTCTGCTAAATTAAATAATTCATTGTTTTTGAGCCATAAAATAAAATCCAAAGCTATATTCTCGGTTTTAGAAAAATTATTTGCCCTATCTTCATTTAAAGATTTTGTAGTATATTTTAACCCTTCTAAAGATAAACCATTAACTTGCTGTTTTCTAAAAGTATAATAACTTAAAGCATCATCTAATTTTTTATTTAAAACATCAAAAATCCTATTTTTATTTAAATCATTGATAGTATTTTTTAAATTTTTGGTTCTTCCAATAAAACAATCAAATAACTGATTTAAAAGTTTTTTTCTTAAATCCATTTCTAAATGATATTGAGTAAGATAATCCGAATTAGGATTATCCATTATATTTTTAAATTTTAAAAAATCTTCGCCAAATACGCAGGTATTTTCATTTGCAAGTGCATGGCTTATAACACCGCTATCAGCAGCTTTAGTATAATTAAAACCCAAAAGGAACAGCAAAAATAAAATTAAAAATATAAATTTAAATTTTTTAAACTTATTCATTTATTTAGACAAATAATCAAGAACTTCTTCTGCTGAAAAAGAAGTTGAAGTAGTAATAGTAGAGCTTGAAGTGTTTAAATCATAAGCAGAATTTATTCCTTTTGGTTTTTCTTTATTATTGGTAAATTTGTTATTAATTAATTTATCAAGAGAAGATTCGTTTTGGGTGGTATTATAAATTATTTTTGAAAGTTGTATTTGAAAATCAATTGCGTCCGCCTCTGCCCTAATTGCTCTTAGATTTAATGCCGAAAAATTAGGATAAAAATTTTTAAACAAAGAAGATAAGCCTAAAATAATAAATAAAAGAGCCAAACTAAAAACAGCGCTAAAAACAAATTGCCTTGCAATACTAAATTTAAAAAACGGTCTTATAGCAACCTTTTCTCCTTCTAAAATCTTATTTTTGGAAACTAAACTATAATTTTTGTTAGGTTCAATCTTATTTAATTGTTTTAAAAGTTCGTATATATTCATATTTTTAAAATTTCTTTTAATTTTTTAATTGCGCGATGCTGCATTAATTTTATTGCTCCCTCGCTTTTATTTAATGCTTCTGCCACTTCTTTTACGCTTAAATCATCTACAAATCTCATAATAATCACATCTTGATATTCTGGCTTTAACTCTTTTATGGCTTGCATTAATTTTTCTATTTTAATTTTTAAATCCAAACTATTTTCTGAATTTAATAAATCATCTCCTATTATGTTTTCTATCTCTTCTAATTGAATATTTTGTTTTCTGCTTCTGTAAAAATCAATTACCGCGTTTCTTGAAATCTGATAAAGCCAGCTTGAAAAAGGAAATCCCCTTTCTTCATATTCTTCTATTTTCTGCCATGCCGATAAAAAGACTTGGTGAGTTAAATCTTCTGCGTCTTCTTTTTTGCCAACCTTTAAAAAAATAAATCTGTAAATTTTTGGTTGGTAATAATCATACAAAACCCCAAAAGCTTTTTTATCTTTGCGCTTGGCTGCTTCTATTAACTTATTTTCACCTTCTAACATAGAAAACGATAAATTAATGGCTAAGTTACTAATATATATAATCTCTCTAAATTTGACAAATTAAATAATATAATTTAATATTTAAATATTAAACATTACTCATGGAAAATCAAGAAGTAAAAAAACAAGAAGGAAAACAAAATTTTTTAGCTATAAGCATTTTAATTGCCGCTATTTTAATTTCTGGAAGTATTTTTTACACAAAAAATCCTAATCCCACAAAAAATACTGGCGGAGCTCAAATAGCTCAAAATCAACAACCTTCTTTGCCGCAACAGCCTACATCAGTAAATTTAGAAGAAATATTAAAAATTAAAAGCAGCGATGTTATTTTAGGTAATCCTGATGCAAAAGTAACAATAATAGAATATGGCGATTTTGAATGCCCATTTTGTAAAAGATTTTTCGACGAAACAGAACCTCTATTAATAAAAAATTATATTGAAACAGGAAAGGCAAAAATGATTTATAGAAATTTTCCATTACCAGGCCATAGCCACGCAATGCCAGCAGCGCTTGCTGCCAGTTGTGCAAAAGAGCAAGGAAAATTTTGGTTATACCATAATGAAATATTTAAAAACCAAGATAATTTAGCCACTTTGAATTATGCGGATTTAGCTCAAAAATTAGGCTTAAACACCTCTCAATTTAAAACTTGTCTTGAAAGCAAAAAATATTTAAATCAAATACAAAAAGAATACAATGAAGCACAATCAATAGGCGTAAATGGAACTCCAACATTTTTCATTAATGGCAAACAAGTTGTAGGAGCCCAGCCTTATAATGTTTTTGAACAAACAATTGAACAAGAACTAAAATAAAAAATATTCAAGTAAGTCATCTAAATAATATTGTTTAATTTAAAGGGACGAAAATTTAAAAAATAATGGGACCAAGAAGACAATGGGCTCCAAGACAATGGACTGAAGGCGATTGGACATGCAGTAAATGTGGCGCAAAAATTACACGCTTGCCATTTAATCCAGACCCAAATAGATTAGGATCACTTCTCTGTAAAGATTGTCATCAAGCTCAAAAAAGAGGCGAAAGATAAAAAGCCAAAAAAAGAGCGCCGCAAGTGGCGCTTTTTTTTATTTAATTTGTAAACCACAATCAATAACCAAGGACAATTTTATTAATTATTAATTAATTGTTCCAGGCAATTCAGATGGATTGCACTGAATTTCATTCCAATTGGCAATCTTAGTATTTGAAGATTTTGAAGCAAGAATAGTAAGTAATTGATTAACAATAGTAAAAGCAATAAGAGTTATTACCACTCCCCATAAAGCATTAGTTAAAATTGCTCTTCCTTTTTTAATCATTACCTCATTTCCTCTTGAGACTATTAAAATAATGCCGCCAATTAAAAATGCCAATGGAGCTATAACAACCAATACCAAAGTTATACCAAAATAAATTGCGTTTTTAGTAGTTGCTAAAATATCGCAAAAACTTCTACAAGGATCAGCAAAAGAACCATCTGGATTGCGATGAGTATTGCAAGACATTATTGGTCTCCAGTACGGGAATGAAGCAGCCTCAGTAAAACTAAAAGAACCAAAAATAAAAATCAATAAAGTTATTAACAATATAATTTTTTTTATATTCATTTTAATTATTTCTTAATAGTTGATTAATTTGTTCTTCTCCATATCTTATTCCATTTTCAAAATTAAATCTACCGCTATTTACGCCAGAAATAACATCGTCTAAAATTTTATTAATTTGCTCTGAATTAATTTCCTGCCAAGATCTGGCAATTAAAGCCTGCGAAACAAAAACGCTAAGTTCAGGATCATTTAATTTTTGGCTAATTAAAGATTTTAAAGCTGGCGGTCTTCCTGATGCCGCAATATAATTTTGCATTACAGAAGAATTGGCTGCGGTATTTATAATAAAATCCCAAGCCCAAGTTTGGTTTTGGCTTTGTTTCGAAACTACCAACCCCCAATAATCAGCATAAGAATAATTAATTTTGGCATCTTTTGTTTGAGGAGTAACTGCAATTCTAAAATTTAAAAATGGATTTTTGTTTTTGATAGAATTTATATCTTTTTGATAAGCAAAAATCATTGCTGCTTTGCCCGAGGTAAATTCGTCAAAAGAATTAGAAAAATTTCTTGGCCAAGAATAATTTTCTGTTGAATTATTTGCAAAACTTGTATAAAAACTTAAAACTGCTGGGCCATTTGAATTTAATCCTAAATTAGCCCTACCATATTCATCAAAAATTTTAACTCCATATTGTTTAAATAATAATTTTAAAATATCTGGAGCATAAAAAATGTTTTGACTATCTTCTCCCATTGCTGCTCCAGCTTGAGTAATTTCCCCCGAATTTATATCTATTGTTTTTAGTTTATTAGAATATTCTGCAAATTCTTCCCAATTTTTTGGAGGATTTACTAGTCCTGCTTTATTAAAATAATCTTGATTATAAAACAAAGCCAAAGTATCTATATACAAAGGCAAAGCATAAATATTGTTTTGATAAACAAAATCATCTTCTACAACCTGAGGAAATAAATTTCTTAATTGATTTAAATTAAATTGCGTATTTGGCGCGGCATAAATTTTATTTATATCATCTAATAAATGCTTGTTTTGAATCATAAAAATATCCGGGCCCTGGCCACTTGATAACGCGTCTAATAATTGTTTTCTATAATTTTGCATATCAAGCTGAACATAGTCTACTGTTACATTAGAACGAATTGATTTGTAGGCCTCAATTAATATTTTAAAATTTGCTTCTGGTTCTAATCCCCAGACAACTAATTTAACTTTTGGAGGAACTGACGATCTTTTACCAAAAGCGAATATTAAAACAAATAAAATAATTAAAAATAAAACAGCTCCAATAATAAGTATTTGATTTTTTTGAAGTTTCATAAATTTATATTACCACAAATCCGGCTAATTTGTCACCAGATTTTAGATTAATAATTTTTACACCTTGTGTTTGTCGCGATGCTTTTTTAATACTACTTAAATTAGTTTTAAGCATCTGCCCTTTTTGCGAAAGTGTTAAAATAATTTCTTCATCTAAAATTAATTTTGCTCCAACCAAATCGCCTGTTTTAGAAGTAATTTTAGCTGTTTTTATTCCAGAGCCTCCTCTTTTTTGAGATTTATATTGTGATAATGAAGTTTGTTTTGCAAAACCATTTTCTAAAACAACTAAAACATTGGCATTTTTATTTAAAATAATATCAGCTGAAGCAACTTTATCATTAGATTTTAAATTAATTGCTTTAATTCCAGAAGCTAATCTTGACATTGGACGGACTTCTTTTTCAAAAAATCTAATTGCTTGTCCTTTTTTAGTTGCAATTAATATTTCATCTTTACCAGAAGAAAGCCCGACCCATTTCAAAGTATCATTATCTTTTAATGAAATTGCTAAAATACCAGTACGTCTAATGTTGGAAAAATTAGCTAAGGGAGTCTTTTTAATTAATCCAGAAGAAGTTACCATAATTAAATAATGGGATTCTGGATCTATTTTTTTGCTATAACTAATTAATGCTGAAATTTTTTCATTTGAATTAAGTTCTAAAAAGTTTTGAATTACTTTCCCACGCGAAGTTCTTGAAGCCTCAGGTATTTCATAAACTCTTGTTTGAAAAACTCTTCCTCTGTCAGTAAAAAATAAAATATTATCATGAGTATTTGCTCCAACAAAATGGGTTATAAAATCATCTTCTAAAACTTCTCCAGCGGCAACTCCCTTGCCTCCTCGTTTTTGCCCACGAAAAACATCTGGTGAAATTCGCTTAATATATCCTCCCTGTGATAAAGTAATAACCACCTGCGCTTCAGAAATTAAATCTTCTTCTTTAAATTCTCCAACAGGCGTTGAAACAATTTGAGTTTTGCGCGCATCACCATATTTTTGTTTAATTTCTAAAAGTTCTGTCTTAATTATTTCTAAAATTTTCTTAGGATTTTTTAAAATTAATTCCAATTCCTTAATTAATTTTCTTTTTTCAGCTAATTCGTCTTCAATCTTCTTTCTTTCTAAACCAGCCAAGGTTTGCAATCTCATTTCCAAAATTGCATTTGCTTGAATATCAGTAAATTTAAATTTTTTAACCAAATTTTGATGAGCATCAGATCTATCTTTTGATTTTTTAATTGTATCAATTATTTTATCAATAATTGATAAAGCTTTATGAAGCCCTTCCAAAATATGAACTCTTTCTTTAGTAATTTTTAAATCAAATTCAGTGCGTCTTTTTATAACTTCTTTACGATGATCAATATAAGCAACTAAAATATCTTTTAAAGAAAAAGTTTGCGGTTCAATTCCTCCCGCTAAAGCAATCATATTAACATTAAAATTTTTCTGTAAATCAGTATGTTTATAAAGCTGATTTAAAACTTTTTGCGGTATAATATCTGATTTTAATTCAATCACAATGCGCAATCCCTCCCTGTCTGATTCATCGCGTAAATCTTTAATTCCTTCAATTGTTTTTTGATTAACCAAATCAGCAATATGGCTAATTAATTCAGATTTATTAACTTGATAAGGAATTTCGGTAATTACAATATTGAATTGATTATTTTTTCTTTCTTCAATTTCAGTTTTTGCGCGGCAAACAATTGATCCTTTTCCAGCTTTGTAAGTTTCTAAAATATTTTTCTTATCAAAAATAATTCCGCCAGTTGGGAAATCAGGACCTAAAATAAATTTATTTAATTCTTCTAAGGATGCGTCAGAATTATCAATTAAATAATTAATCGCATCAACAACTTCACACAAATTATGAGGAGGAATAGAAGTTGTCATACCAACAGCAATTCCCATTGCTCCATTTAAAATTAAATTAGGAAGTTTTGCTGGCAAAACTTTTGGCTCAGTTCTAGTTCCATCATAATTTGGCATCCAATCAACTGTTTCTTTTTCAATATCAATAAGCATTTCTTCTGCTATTTTTGAAAGCCTGGCTTCAGTATAACGATAAGCAGCGGCAGAATCACCATCAATTGATCCAAAATTCCCCTGCCCATCAATTAAAGGATATCTTAAAGAGAAA
>CAYMYP010000020.1:0-2939 GCA_964394705.1 uncultured Candidatus Saccharibacteria bacterium
TACTGAGATTACTAAATACAATACAATACAAACTTATAGCATGCCATTGTGCTTTACACTTATCATACTAAGGGATGTTGCACTTGTTAACTGGCTCTAATTACGATTATGTACTAGTTTTTTTAATATTTAATTTTTTTAAAAGCATTTTAAAAATTTTTTCGCGATTGTCATTTAACTCTTTTATAATTTTAACTTCTAAAATATTTGATTGCTTTAAATCTTTGGGGATAATTTTAATTTTTGCTATGGCTGTTTTAAATTCATCTCCAATATTAATTTGCGATAAAGTTACAATTGCTGGAAATTCGAATTCTTTTAAAATTAATTGAGAAAGATAT
This sequence comes from uncultured Candidatus Saccharibacteria bacterium, assembly GCA_964394705.1. GTDB lineage: Bacteria > Patescibacteriota > Minisyncoccia > UBA6257 > 2-01-FULL-56-20 > CAYMYP01. The sequence continues at coordinate 342 of CAYMYP010000020.1, forward strand.
TCCTTAATTAAACTTTCCATTCTTTCTTTCCTGTGATGTCTCATTATTCAATAATTAATTTATCTCCGGCCCGAATTGCAATATTAGAATTTACCATAAAACCGGCTTCGTTTCCTTCTTTAACTTCATTTGTATCTTTTTTATTTGACTGCAAACTTAAAACTGTTCCGTCACCGATTATTTCATTATTTCTTTCTATTTTAAATTTTGCTCTATTTTTAAAAACCCCACTTATTACTTTGCCGCCAATAATTTGCTTTTGTAAATTTTTTTGATTAAAAATAGCTAAAATTTCTAAAATACCAGTTGGCTCTGGATTTGCTATATTTTTTATTTTTTCTTCTAAAATTTTTATTAATTCATAAATTATTTTTGAAGAAATAACTTCAATATTGTTTGTTTTAATTAAAACTTCTGCTGATTTAGAAATGTCACAATTAAAAACAACAATAAGAGACTTGCTTGCAATTGCTAATTTAACGTCGCTGTCAAAAACATCACCAATTGAGCTACTCATAATTTTAATTTGGAAATCTTCTGGCAAAGGAAGATTTTCTAAAACAGCAGAAAGAGCTTCCAGTGAACCAAAATCTTTTGCTTTTAAAATTAAGTTTAGCGTTTTTTTGCCATTTTCAGTTATTTGTGGTGTAACATTTTTTAAATTTTTATCACTTTTATCGCTTTCTTTTTGATATAATTTTTCACTGCAAATAAATTCTTCGCCAACAAATGGAAGTGTTTCAAAACCAACAATTCTTGCTGGAGCTGAAGGCAAAAGTTCATTAACTGGCTTCCCCATAAAATCTTCTAAAATTTTAATTTTACCAAAAGCGGTTTCGGTGCTAATTATATCGCCCCTTTTAACTTTTCCATTTTTAACAATTACAGTTACGGTAATTCCTCTTTTTTTATCATGATGCGCTTCTAAAACAACTCCTTCTCCAATATTATTTGAATCATATTTGAGCTCTTCTAATTCAGCAGCAAGTAAAATTAAATCAAGTAACTCATTGATTCCTTCTCCAGTTTTAGATGAAACAGCTTGCCAACTTATATTTCCTCCATAACCCTCAAGAAAAACCTCATTAGACATTAAATCGTTTTTTGTTTTTTCAATATTAGCATTGGATTTATCAATTTTAGTAATAGCAACAATAAAAGGAGTATTCGTTTCTTTTAAAATTTTAATTGATTCTTTAGTTTGGGGCATAACTCCATCATCAGCAGCTACAACCAAAATTGCTAAATCAGCAATTTGAGCTCCCCGTGATCTCATTTGCATAAAAGCTTCATGCCCTGGCGTATCAATAAATGTTATTTTTTTATTATTATGCAAAATTTCGTAAGCGCCAATTGACTGTGTTATGCCGCCGGCTTCTTTCTCTGCAACATTAGTTTTTCTAATATAATCTAAAAGCGAAGTTTTGCCATGATCAACATGACCCAAAACAACAACAATTGGCGGACGTTCTATTAAATTTTGATTATCTTTTCCGTTCATAAATCAAAACAATATCAGATTTATTTGATAAATACAAGATTTTTTGATATCCTTTTTTAAAAGGAGGAGTGCCGGAGTGGTCCAACGGAACGGTTTGCTAAACCGTGGGGACATAAAAGTCCCCCGTGGGTTCGAATCCCACCTCCTCCGCCAGTTGGAAAAAGAGGTCGCTCTCCGCCAGTTGGAAAAAATCACTTTCTTCTCTGCTATAATTTATTTATATTCTCATAAATTTTAAATTGCTTGATTTTAATTTGTTTGATGCCATCATATTTAAAATTATAAAAATTTTTGGAATTATATTTAAAAATTGTTAAAATAAAAATATGAATTTTGAAAGACTAAAATTTAAATACGAAGAAGAACCCAAAATAAAAATTGAGATTGAACCTGAATTTAATAATTTTATACCAGAAGAATTTAAACAAAACCCAATAAGGTATTTTGAAAGCAAAGGCAAAAACATAAAATCAGGCGAAGTTAAAAAAGATGAAACAGGACAAATACGCGAAGATCCTACAGCAGTTAAAGAACTTCCGATTTGGATAGACCAAAACGGACAAGAATTACGAACTATTGGAAAAAGAGTAAACATCGAAAAAGGTAAAGTTGGAGAATCCGGCGATCCTTTTTACGAGTACAAGATAATGGAAATAGTAAGGAGCATCGGTCTACCCGCGCCTCGTCCAATCGCCAAAGTAGAACAACAAGGAACTCATTTAATTGTAATGGAGAAAGTACAAGGCATAAGGTGGCACGAGAAAGACGCTCTAAAACTAAAAGAAAAAGGATATACAGATGAGGACATAGAAAATCTTAAAACGCAGGCAGAAACGATGATGGTAAAACTACAACAAAAATTTGAAGAAGCTGGTATTATTCGTAGCTGGAAATTAAAAGATATGATTTTTGATATTGATATTAAAAATAAAAAAATTAAAGGAATTACTCCAACTGATTGGGAAAGAACAAAAATTTACACGCAGAAACTAAATGAATATAAAAGAAAAATCAGTTTATAAAAAATTTTTAAAAAAATCATTTATAATTTTCTCGCAGAAAAATGCCCAAAAACTTAAAATCATATATTAATTTAT
>CAYMYP010000020.1:2958-8742 GCA_964394705.1 uncultured Candidatus Saccharibacteria bacterium
AGTAGCAAACAAAACCCCAGAAATAAAAAAACAAGAAGCCAAGAAAAAATTGAAAAATTTTAATCATTTGAAATCATTTGAAATCATTGCGCCCAGACTTATATGAAATATTAAAAATGAATATACCAAATCAAAAAAAGAATCAAAAAAAGAGCTAATTTGGTAAATAAATTAAAAAGTAGCAATTATTAGATTTGCGCTAATCAAATGTTATAACACATTATAATAAAACTTAATTTTGTGCGGGTGAGGGGAATTGAACCCCTGTCTTCGGCATGGCAAGCCGACGTACTGCCGCTGTACTACACCCGCAGTAATTTTATCTTATCAAAAAATTGATATTTTTCAATAACTTATCTGAAATCAATAAAACTTGTTGTGATTAATAACCAGGAGGAGGCGAAGTTGGTCCAATTATATGCGGCTCACCAACCGGCCCTCTAAAACTTGGTTGATTTATTTTGTTATTTGATGGCAACTCTTCTGTTGGCGCAATAACTTGTTTTTTATTTAAAAATCCAAAAATAATTCCCAAAATAATTATTACAATTACTAAAAATAAAATTAAAATTATTTTCTTTTTCATATTTATTTTATTTTAAATGCGACCCCAAAAAATGCGATTCTCAAATAACAACTTTTAAAAATTTAACAAATCATTTTTGTGCCCCTGCGAGGATTCGAACCCCGATTTCAAGCTCCGCAAGCTCGCGTCCTATCCATTGAACGACAGGGGCAAAATATTATTATATTAAAACCTAAAAATTCTTGAAAGACTGTCAAAAAAATGCTCTTCATATGCTAATTCTTCAATATTTTTATCTTTAAAAGTTTTTCTTATTCCTCCAATTAAATTTTCTGGAAATATTACAAAAATACTTCCCCACCAATTATGTTTTAATTCTAATTTTAAAACCGCAAAATTTTCTAAAACGCTTTGTCTTAAACTAAAACCAGAAATTTTATCCCATTCATAAAATTTATTTTCTCCCACAAAGATACCGTCGTCATTAATTTCAAAATCCAATATTTTTGGCTCAGCTGATCCCCAAATCAAAATTAAAATTTCGCCAATTATAATAAAAACCGCAAATAAAAAATTTTTTTGCCAAATAGCCAAAGCCAAAATAACAATTGCAATAAAAATGGTCATCCAATACCATAAAATATCTTTAGGATAATATTCAAATTCTGGAGCCTGCCATTTAATTTCTTCCATAAAATAATAATACTATGGAACACGGCTTATTACAAGACCAATAATTTTTTTAATATTATGTTTTTTAAGCTCAAAAACTGCTTCTCTCATTGTTGCCCCGGATGTAAAAACATCATCAATTAAAATAATATTTTTATCAATTGTTTTTGCCTTGATATCAAAAGAATCTTGCACGTTTAATTTTCTTTTTTCAAAATCTTTGATTTCGCTTTGAGGCTTGCTATGCCTAACCCTTAAAAGAATTTCTTTTTCTAATGGCAAATTAAAATAATTAGCAAAAAATCCCGCAATTAATTCTGATTGATTAAATCCCCTTTCTTTTAACCTTTTTAAAGAAATAGGTATTGGAACAACTATAAAATTTTTTAAATCAATTAAATAATAATTTAAAATTGTTTTAAAATAATTAATTAATAAATTAGAAATTGGCTCTGCCGCGTCTTTTACTAAATTAAATTTTAAATTCCAAATTGCTTTTTGGATAAATTCATTATAATCAGTTGCCGCTCCTAAAATAAATTTTTCTTCGGGATGACATTTTTTTTTAAAATCAGGCAAGCGGTTAAAACATTTAGGGCAAAATAAAAAATCAAAAATTTTAATTTTATCTAAACAATCACAACAAAATTTATTTTCATTTTGAATTGCCAAACACGCCGGACAACGCGGCGGAAATAAAATATTTAAAATTTTTTCCCACATCATATTAAAACTTGATTTTATTTATTAATCTTATATAATTGTAAACTATGAATACCATAAATAAAAATTCGACAATAAGCATAATTAAACAAGAATTATCCAGAAACAAAATTTTCCCAGGAGATATTGTTGATGCTATTTTTTTGAAAAAAACTCCACGAGGAGCATTTTTTGAAATAGAAAAATTTGGGACGGGAATTCTATATGGGATTGAATTATTAAATGCTAAAAATATTGTAAAAAAATTAAATCCCGGAGAAAAAATTTCAGCTAAAATACTTTCTTTAGAAAATGAAGATGGATTCATTGAATTATCTCTTGTAGACGCGGATAAACAAAATCAATGGAAAACAATTAAAGAATTAGAAGAATCAGGAGAAATTATTGATATGAAAATTATTTCTGCAAATTCTGGAGGTTTAATTGGTGAAATTTTTGGAATTAAAGCATTTTTGCCAATTTCTAAAATATCATCAGCAAAATTACCGCAGGATATTAATAATCGCGAAGCAATCATAAATGAATTAAAAAAATTTGTTGGCAAAGAACTAAAAGTAAAAATAGTAATGTCTAATCATCGCACAAATAAATTAATTGTATCAGAAAAAGAAGCGCTTGCTCCAAATTTGTCTCAATTATTAGAACAATACAAACCAGGCCAAGTTTTAGAAGGGATTGTCTCAGGAATAACTGATTTTGGAGCATTTGTGCAATTAGTTGACAATCCTGAAATAGAAGGCATAGTTTATAATTCTGAAATTGATTATAAAATAATTGATAATGCCAAAGAAGTTTTAAAAATAAATGATTTAGTAAAAGTTAAAGTTTTAGAAATTAAAAATGATAAATTAATTTTGTCTATTAAAGCCGCAAAGCCAGATCCTTGGAAAAATGTTTCTAATAAATATAAAGTTAATCAGGAAATTAGGGGCGTTATATACAAATTTACTCCTTTTGGAGCAATAGTTAATATAGATGATATTCAAGGAATAATTCCAATTACTGATTTTGGGGGCATAGAAGAAATGAAAAAAGAATTAGAATTAAATAAAGAATATAATTTTACCATTAATCAAATCAAAACAGAAGAAAGAAGAATTATTTTAAAACTTAAAAAATAATTTTCTTTTAAATTTTAACAAGCTAAAAAGTTTGGCACCTTATTATTTAAACTAATTAAATACAAAATAAATTTCGTAAATAATTGCGCTTATAAATATTAATTCTAAAATCTTAATTAAAATTTTTAAAAAAATATTAACTTCTAAAATTTTTCTAATAAGTAGAAGCATTAAAAGATATTGGCCGGCTAAAAAAACTCCGCCAGTAAAACTTAAAACTGTTAAAAAATTTTTTGCGCCTAATAAAAAAATAAAAAATGGGACAAAAACCATAATTAAAAATGCAGCTTTAAAAGAAATATATTTTTCTATAGTTTTTTCAATTTCTATAGCGATTGACAAATAAGAAGTCCAAATTGCTAATATTCCTAACAAAGCCAAGAAAATTATTAACCATTTTTGATTTAAAATAACGCCTGATAAGGCATCTGGCTTAACATCTTTAGATAAATTTAAAATCCCAAAAATAAATAATAAATAAAAAAATATAATCAAAATCGCCCCTAAAATAATTGCATTTTTAATTTCATTTTTAGAGGGATTAATTTTAATCATTGGCGCAATTGCTGTCCAACCAGTTAAAGCAAAAAGAACTGGACCAAAAGGAAGAAAAAATTCTTTAAAGTCAAATAATTTTAAATTTAAATTACTTTGAGGTAAGCTAAATAAAAATAAAATACTAATAATTAAAATCATTAAAAGCGCTCCCCAAATTTCATAGGTTTTTAAAAAACTTCTTTTAATTAATGAGGTTGAGCAAATTAACCAAAAAATTAAAACTGCTATATTATAATTTAAATTATTAAAAATAATTTTTAAAAAATTCCCTCCTAAAATTAAATAAATAACTAAAGTTAAAATTAATCCAAAAAAAATAATAATAAAAGCTATAATCTTAAAAAAATTAGAAAAATTTTCAGAAATTAGCTCTAAAAGATTAAATTTATTTGTTTTGAAAATAACTTCACTATAAAAATAATGAACAAAAATTAAAAATACTCCTAAAATTAAAAAATAAAAAAATCCAATCAGCCAGCCTGAATTATAAAAAACATAAGGCAAAGCAAACATTCCAGCGCCAATGGTTATAGCAACCAAAATTAAAGAACTAATTAAAGTTCGCATTTTTCTATTTAATTTTAATTTTAATTTACCAAAAAAACCTTATCTCCTTCTCTAACTTTTTGACTTACTTTTACACCAACTTCTTGCCCAGCTTTTGCTTCAGTAATTTCTTTGTGATCAAATTCCATCGAAGAAATAGTTTCTTCAAAATTAGTAGTTGCTCCTAAAAATCTAACCCTTGCCCCAACTGGCACTGTTTTTAAAAACTTAATAATTGCCACGCTAATTTTATTATAATAATGAGTTACTTCGCCAACTAAATTTTCGTTTTGTTTTTCTTCCATTTTAATTTATTTTTTCGACCTTTAAAAATTAGATAGAAATATAATAATGATTTTTGTTAATTTTAATTACTTCTAAAAGCTTTTCTACAAGCTCTTTGGGCGAAGATGAAAAAACAATTTTTCCATTCATTTCTTCTGCGCGATGCGAGCGTTCAATTAAAAGTTTTATGGTTTCATCTGTTTCCCAATCTCCTTCTAAAATACCAATTGGTTTTTTATCTTCAAAAGCAATTGTAAATTCATTAATTGTTCCCATTCTTCCAGGCCCAACAATAACTGCATCTGCCGCACGAGTTAAAATTAAATTCCTTCCGCCATAATCAAAGCCAGTATAGACAATTAAATCATGATAATCTAATGGAAGTTGAAATTGTTCAACATGATTGCGCTCGCTTGTTGCAGGCGAAAAACCAATAACAATCCCCCCTTCTTCCTTTGCGCCTTTTGCAGCCCAAAAAGGAAATCCAGTTGTTGCGCCTTCAACTAAAACGCAATTATGCCTTGCAATTTCCCTTCCTAATTCTTCAGCAATTTTTAATACGTCAGAAACAAAATGACTTGTTTCTGCCGCTCCTGATACACAAATTTTATATTTTGGCGTATAAAAATTCATATAATTATTATAACACAAAAGAATCAAAAATATTAGGCACAACAGCATCAATTGCTAATTCATCTCTTAATTTAGAGGCGAGAGCGAAAGAGCCTTGTTCTTCACCCTGAACAACAAATACTTTTTTAAGGCCCAATCTTAACGGTTTAATCCAATTTAAAATTTTTACTTGATCAGCGTGCGCTGAAAAACCCTCTATTTGAAAAACTTTGCATTTAACTTCAACTTCTTCTTCATAAATTTTTACTTTTGTTTCGCCATTTAAAAGTTTTCTGCCCAATGATCCTTCTGCTTGAAAACCAACAAACAATAAAGTGCTTTGAGGGTCTGATAAATAAATTTTAGCGTGGCGTAAAATTCTTCCGCCATGAAGCATCCCAGAGCCAGCAATTATGATTTTAGGAAAAGGATAATCATCAATCGCTCTTGACTCTTCTCTTGTTAGCGCAACTTTAAGACCTGGAAAATTTAAAATATCATCACCTGAACTAATTTGTTTTTTTGCTTCTTCATTAAAATATTTTTTATATTTTGAATAAATTGAAGTTAATTTAATTGCTAATGGGCTATCAATAAAAACAGGAATTTTTGGCACTCTGCCTTTTTCAATTAAATTATTTAAATGATAAAGAAGTTGCTGAGTGCGCTCTAACGCAAATGAAGGAATTAAAAGTGTCCCCCCTCGTAAAACAGCGTCTTCAATAATATCTTCCAATTTTT
>CAYMYP010000021.1:0-8167 GCA_964394705.1 uncultured Candidatus Saccharibacteria bacterium
TTTTTGATCTGATTTAAAAAGCGCAACCTCTGCTTTTGGTTTACCAATTTCCTTTTGAATTTCTATTTGAAAATCAATTAATTTATTAATTTCTTTTTGAATAATTTCAATTGCATTTAAAATATTTTTTTCTTGAGCATCAATTCCTTTTGCTTCAATCATATTAATCTTGTTTTTAGGTCCAGAAGCAAAAATTTCAAACTCAATTTGTTTGTCTTTTAATAAAGAATTGTCTGGATTAATTAAAAATTTATCTTCCAGCTTAACTAATTTTAATCCTGCAACAGGTCCATTCCAAGGAATATTAGAAATAAGCAAAGCAGTTGAGGCTGCAATTACTCCAGGAAATTCTGGATCATTTTCTTCATCATAAGACAAAACAGTAACAACAACTTGAATGTCGCGTCTTAATCTAAAATCAAAAAGCGGTCTAATTGTTCTATCAATTAATCTCCCAGCTAAAATTGCTTCTTCAGAAGGTTTGCCTTCTCTGCGAATAAATCTGCTTCCAATAATTTTTCCAGCAGCATAAAATCTTTCTTCATAATCAACTTTAAGAGGCAAATAATCTAAAGAGGTGTCGCTTTTTGACATCACTGTTGTTGCTAAAACGATTGTTTCGCCATACCGAACTAAAACAGCGGCATTTGCCTGTTCTGCCATTTCATTAATTTCGATAACTAAATCTTTACCTCCAATTTGTGTTGTAAATTTTTTTCTATTTATACTCATTTTTTAATAAAAATTTTAGGAATATTTTCAATATTTATAAAACGATCTGCTGCTTCAAAAAGTTTAGAAGAAGCAGTTTTGCTAAATGCCGCAACTTCTATTAAACAACCTTTGCCAAATTTAAGATATTCTATAAGTGGCAAAAAATCTCCATCTCCTGTTACTAAAATTATTACATCTGAAAAATTTGATATTCTAATTGCATCTACTGCCATTCCAACATCCCAATCAGCTTTTTTTGTGCCATCAGGATAAATTTGAAGATCTTTAATTCTTAATTCAATACCTGCTTTATTAAGCGCTTCAAAAAATTGCGCTTCTCCTAAAGATGTATCGCTTTTTACAACATATGCTATTGCTCGAATTAATTCTCTATTTTTTAAAAGATTTTTTATTAATTCCGCATAATTTACTCTTGCCTGATAAAAATTTTTAGCTGAATGATATAAATTTTGAACATCAATTAAAATACTAACTCTTTGGTTTGAGAATTTATTTGCTTTTATCATTTAATACTTTTTTAAATTCCTAATTTTTTGGCTATTTTAGAATACCTTTCGGGATTATTTTTTTTAATATAATTTAAAAATTTTCTGCGCTGATTAATTATTTTTAAAAGCCCTCGGCGAGAATGTTTATCTTTAGGATTCTTTTTTAAATGAGCAGATAATTCTTCAATCCTTCTTGAAAGAATACCTATTTGCACCTCTGCTGAGCCAGTATCTTTTTCGTGAACTTGAAAATCTTTTATTATTTTTGACTTTACTCTCTTTGTAAGCATAAATAAATGTTATCATATTTATAAAAATTTAGCAAGTTTAAATTTTAAATAAATAAATTGACTATAGAGCTTTTTTATCTTAAAATAAAAATTATGCAATTATTTAATAATTCTTCTGAAAAAAAACTTAAAATAGAAGACGTTGTCCAAGAATTAATAAATTTTATGAAACAAGATGAAAAACGACAATATAAAATAACAATTGGAACCGACTCTGAAATTTCTCCGGATTTAACAGCTGATTTTGTAACTGCCGTTGTTATTCATAGAATAGGCAATGGAGGAAAATATTTTTGGAAAAGAAATAGCGGCAAAAAATTTTATAATCTCAGGCAAAGAATAATAGAAGAGGTTATTCTTTCTTTAGAAACAAGTAAAGAATTACTTTCAAAATTTAAGGAAGCGGCAAAAAAAGAATGGAAAAATAATTTTCCTCAATGGGAATTTGAAATTCACATTGATATAGGCGCAAATGGAGAAACAAAATCAATGATTCAAGAAGTTGTAAATATGGTAAGGGCAAATAATTTTGAGCCTATTACAAAACCAAAAAGTTATGCCGCTTCAAACGTCGCCGATAGACTTGTTTAAAAAAATGACAGATACAATTGTTTTTGATATTGAAACCAAAAATTTTTTTACAGATGAAGGCGTTGGTTGGAATAATTTTGAAGCCCTTCAAATTTCAGTTGTATCTATTTATTCGTATGAAAAACAAAAATATTTTTGTTTTGAAGAACACGAGTTAGATAAATTAATTGATTTTTTTAGAAACAGCAAATATTTAGTTGGTTTTAGCATTAATAGATACGATATTCCCGTATTAAATATTTATTTTCAAAAAATGAATTTAAATCCTCCGCTTAATTTATGGGAAAAAGAACGTATTGACCTTTTAGAAGAAATTGAAAATATTATAAAAGAAAGAATAAGCCTTTCTAAGTTATCTGAGGCAAATTTAGGAATCAAAAAAGATAGAAAAGGGGGAGAGGCTCCAATGCTTTATTCAACCGGGCAAATTGAAGAATTAAAAAAATATTGTCTTAAAGATGTTGAAATAACTAAGGGTCTTTATGATTTATATTTAAATGAAAAAAAATTATTTTTCCCGAACAAAAAAACTGGGCAAAAATTAATTTTAGATTTTAATTCAAAAACAATTTTATCGCCCAATTTATTTTAAAATGGTTTATTTTATTAATGGAAAAGTTCATTTTAAATTAAATAATTTTTTAATTATAGAAACGGCTGGTATTGGTTTTAAGGTTTTTATTACTGAAAAAGATTTAGAGAAAATTAAAATAGGAGAAAAAATTTTAATTTTTATTTATACTCATATTAAAGAAGGAGGAATTGAGCTTTATGGTTTTTTAAATAAAAATGAGCTTGATTTTTTTGAGCTATTAAACACTATATCAGGAGTTGGACCAAAAACAGCTTTATCAATTTTAAACAAAAATAGTATTAAGGAATTAGCCGCAGCAATTAAACATAATAAAATTGAATTTTTAACAACAACCTCAGGCATTGGCAAAAAAACAGCAGAAAGAATAATTTTGGAATTAAAAAATAAAATTAAAAATGAAGATGATGAAAAAATTTCAGAAATAATTGATTTAGATAAAGATTTATTAAATGCCCTAACTGATTTGGGTTATAAAAAAGAAGACGCAAAAAAAGCATTAAGCCAAATTGATCCGAATATCTTAGACCTAAAAGAAAGATTAAAAGTCGCTTTTAAAATTTTAAATAAAAAATGAGTTTTTTTGATGAATTAGTAGAAAAAATTAAAAAAATTAAATTTATAAATTATTTTTTTAATTTGCCAATTATAAATAAAATTTATCATTTTTCTATTTCTTTTTTGGGCGCATTAATTTATGGTTACCCCTCAAATAAAATGCTCGTGATTGGAGTAACTGGCACAAAAGGAAAAAGTACTGTTTCTTATTTAATTTATCAAATTTTAAATTTATCTGGATATAAATGCGGAATTATTTCAACTCCGCTTATTGGAGATGGAAATAAAATTTGGCCAAACAAAAGCAAGCAAACAATGCTTGGAAGATTTGCTATTCAAAAATTATTAAAAAAATTTCTTCAAAATGGATGCAAATACGCTGTAATAGAGACATCATCAGAGGGAATACTCCAATACAGACATCAATTTATAAATTATAAAGTTGGAGTCTTTACTAATCTTTCTCCAGAACATATTGAACGTCATGGAAGTTTTTTTAATTACCGCAGGGTCAAAATAAAGCTTTTTGAAAAAATTGCAAAAATAAAAGATGGAATTGGAATTTATAATTTAGACGATGAAAATGTAGAATATTTTTTAATGCCAAATATAGCTAATAAATATGGATTTACAATTAAAAACGAAGAAAAAGATGTAAATTATTTGGTTTCTAAATTAATTAGGGCTCAAAAAATAAAATATTATGAAGATAAAACTATTTTTGAAATAAATAATAAAAAATTTGAAACACAATTAATTGGAGAATTTAATATCTCAAATGCTTGCGCGGCAATTGCAACTTGTCTTGCAATAGGAATTGATGTTGAGCTTATACAAAAAAGCCTTAGTCAAATTACTCCACCACCAGGAAGATTTGAATTTATTCCAAATAATTTAAATATAAAAATAATAGTAGATTATGCTCATGAGCCAAAAAGCCTTGAATCTATTTATGAATCGCTTAAAATATTTAAGCCTAAAAATATAATTTGTTTACTTGGAGCGCAGGGCGGTGGAAGAGATAGGTGGAAAAGAAAAGAAATGGGGAAAATTGCAGCTTCTTTTTGTGATTATATTTTTTTAACAAATGAAGATCCTTATGATGAAGATCCAGAAAATATTATTTTAGACATTGAAAAGGGGATTGAAGAAACAGAAAATAAAAAATTTAAAAAATATTTTAAAATAATTGACAGAAAAGAGGCCCTAAAACAAGCAATTTTATTAGCAAAAGAAAATGATATTGTTATTTCTACTGGCAAGGGAGGAGAGGTGTGGATGTGCATAGAAAATAATAAAAAAATTCCATGGGAAGAATCAAAAATAATTAAAGAAATACTTCAAGAAATTAAAAAATAAAATCTAAAAAGGTTAAAAAATTTTGACATTATTTTTAAAAAAAATATAATTTTTCTATGGCAGGACATAGTCATTGGGCAGGAATAAAACATAAAAAAGAAGCCGAAGACAAAAAACGCAGCCAAATTTTTTCTAAAATCCTTGCGGCAATTTCAGCTGCTGCAAAAGATGAAGCAAATCCGGATTTTAACCCAAAACTTCGCTCATTGGTTGAAAAAGCAAAAGATTTAAAAGTTCCACAAGATAATATTGAAAGAGCCATAAAAAGAGCAAAAGAATCTGCTCAAAATTACGAAGAATTAATTTTAGAAGCATATGGCCCGGGAGGGGTAGCAATATTAATTCAAGCGGCAACTGAAAATAAAAATAAAACAATTTCTGAAATTAAAAGCATTTTAAATGATTTTGAAGCAAAGCGGGCTGAGGCAGGAAGCGTGCGTTGGGCATTTGAAGAAAAAACAAATGGGTGGGAACCAAAATTTAAAATTGAAATCAACGAGCAAGATAAAAATAAATTAAAAAATTTAATTTTAGAACTTAAAGAACATAATAATGTTTTAGAAATTTATACAAACACTGATTTATAAAATAAAAAATTTTAGCAAAAATTATGCGAATTTTAGGAATTGATCCCGGCACGCAAAGAATTGGTTATGCTATTTTAGAAATAAAAAACAAAAAAATAAATTTTAAAGAGGCTGATATTTTAAAAATAAAAAATAATAATTTAAACAAATTAGAAGAGGCATATAAAGAAATTAAACAAATTATTAAAAAATGGAATCCACAAATTTTGTGCATAGAAAAAATTTATTTTTCTAAAAATCAAAAAACGGCAATAAGCGTTGCCGAAGCAAGAGGAATAATTATGCTTGCGGCAATTCAAAAAAATATTAAAATATTAGAATACGCGCCGAATGAAGTAAAATTAAAAATAGCTGGATATGGTTTTGCGGATAAAAAAGCCGTAGAAAAAATGGTAAAAATAATTTTAAATTTAAAAAATAAAAAGTTTATTGATGATGCAATTGATGCAATTGCATTGGCAATTGTGGGAAGCAAAGAGATAAACCTAAACACTAATTTGACAAAATAAAAATAATTTTTATAATGCTTTAAAATTAAAAGGTCGTAAATATTTTAAAATAATGCTCGTTCAAAATATAAAAGAAATTGGAATATTAAACCAGTTAGAAGACGAAGAAGAATTAGAAGATGATGAATTATTAGAAGAAGAGATGGAAGACGAAGAAAATCCTCCTATTAATAAACCTAAACCAGACGAAGATGAATACGAAGATGAGGGATGGGAAGATTATGAAGAAGAAATTGAGGAAGACGAAGAAGAAATATAAAATTAATTAACACTAACAAAAACAACCCCCAACGGGTTGTTTTTGTTAAATATTTATGTATAAATAATAAATTATGCAAAAAATAAAAATAATAAAAATAAATAAACCAAAAACTAAAAAAAGTAAATTTAAAATATTTATATTTATTTTAATATTAATTTTTATTTTAATAGGTATAGAATTTTTTAATATTTTTATCTCTGTAAAAAATACTATTCCTCTTATTGAAAATTTAGAATCAAAAAAATTTGCTCAATCTACAAAAATTTATGATCGCGAAGGCAAAGTTTTGCTTTATGATATTAATGCCGGAGAAAAAAGAACAATTATCCCACAAGAAGACATCCCAAAATATTTAAAAGATGCCACTATTGCTGTTGAAGATGAAAAATTTTATGAATCGCCTGGCGTTGATTGGCGGGCAATCTTAAGAGCTTTAATTAAAAATTTAATATCCGGGAAGGTGATAGAGGGAGGGTCAACAATTACCCAGCAACTTGCAAAAAATGTTTTTTTATCTCCAGAAAAAACATTTGAAAGAAAAATTAAAGAGTTTTTTATTGCGCTAGAATTAAATAGAAGATTTAGTAAAGATAAAATCCTTTGGTTTTATTTAAATGAAATTCCTTATGGATCAAATTTCTATGGAGTAGAAGCAGCAAGTTGGGCTTATTTTGGAAAATCAGCAAAAGAACTAAGTTTAGCCGAATCAGCGATTCTTGCTGCCCTACCAAAAGCTCCAACATATTATTCTCCGTGGGGAAATCATGTTGATGATCTTTTAGAAAGACAAAGATTTATTTTAAAGAAAATGAAGAGTTTGGGAATGATTGATGAAGCAGAATTAGAAACTGCCTTAAATTATAAAATAAATTTCCAGCCTCCCAAAAATATTCTAGCCCCGCATTTTATAATAGCTATTCAAGATTATTTAATTAAAAAATATGGAGAAGATGTCATAAGAACTGGAGGGCTTACAGTTAAAACAACATTAAATTATAAACTTCAAGAAATTGCAGAAAGAGTTGTAAAAGAAGGAGCAGAAAGAAATTTTAATCTTTATAAAGGCAAAAATGCTGCTTTAATTGTTGAAGATCCAAAAACTGGCCAAATTTTAGCAATGGTTGGGTCAAAAGATTTCAATGATAAGGAATTTGGTAATTTTAATGTTATTACTCAAGGATTGCGCCAACCTGGCTCTGCCTTAAAACCATTTGTTTATTTAACTGCTTTTGAAAAAGGATATACGCCAAACACTGTTGTTTTTGATGCCCCAACTGAATTTGTACCAAACAACCCTTTGTGCCCAAATCCTCCAAATTACAATATTGAAAATAATATTTGTTTTCATCCTCAAAATTTTGATTTAAAATTTAGAGGACCAGTTACTCTAAAAGAGGCGCTTTCAAATTCTTTAAATATTCCATCAGTAAAAGTATTATATTTAGTTGGATTAAAAGATGCTTTAAAAACATTAAATGATTTTGGCATAACAACATTAACTGACCCAAATAGATATGGATTGTCATTAGTTTTAGGCGGAGGTGAAGTAAAACCAATTGAAATGATTGGAGCATACTCTGCTTTAGCTAATGATGGAATTTTACATAAGCAATCTTTTATTTTAGAAATTAAAGATTCTAACGGCAAAATATTGGAATCATTTGAAAAAGATGCCGGACAAATAGTTGCCGACCAAAATTATGTAAGAATGGTTAATAATATTTTGTCTGACGCAGAAGCAAGAAGGGGATTATTTGGCGCAAGTTTTAATTTAACTGTTTTTGATGGCTATGAAGTGGCTTTAAAAACCGGTACAACTAATGATTACAGAGATGCTTGGGCGTTTGGTTATACTCCCAATTTAGCAGTAGGAGTTTGGGCTGGAAACAATGATCAAAAACCAATGCAAAAAAGCGGCTCAAGCATTTTAGCAGCAGTGCCGATTTGGAGTAATTTTTTAAAAGAAGCTCTTCCTCAATTTCCTTCAGAAAGTTTTCCAAAACCAGAAATTCCAGTAAGAGAAAAACCAATTTTAAATGGTGAATGGCTTATTAATAACGAAGTTCATTCAATTTTATATTATATAAATAAAGAAGATCCATTAGGAGCACCACCAATAGATCCAAGGTTAGATTTGCAATTTAATAATTGGGAAAACTCTGTTTTGTGGTGGGCCTCGCAAAATAATAATATAAT
>CAYMYP010000022.1:0-6652 GCA_964394705.1 uncultured Candidatus Saccharibacteria bacterium
TACCGAAAGCCACTAAATAAAATTAAAATTAATTTATCAAAAACCGCCCTAATTTTAAATGGGCGGTTTTTGATTTTTTTTAAATTTTTTATAATAATTGCAATTATGACATCTTTGGCTTTAATATTTTCTTTGGCAATGATTGGAATAAGCGAAACTGCTTATTTAATCAAAAAAAGATTACACCAAGAAAAAGCAGTTTGTTTTATTGGTGGAAATTGCAATATTGTTTTAGAAAGTAAATATAATAAAATATTTTTTATTCATAATGATGTTTTAGGATTTGTTGGATATTTTTTAATAGGCTTGCTTTGCGTTTTTTTGGTTATTGGTATACAGCCAAATTTTGTTTGGAATTTTTTAGTAAAAATATTTATTTCTTTAGCTTCTTTGCTTTCAGCTATTTTCGTTTTTATTCAATGGAAAATCATAAAACATTGGTGTTTTTTTTGCGTGATGTCTGCATTAACTATTTGGTTGATGCAAATTATAATTTTGTTTAGTAATTTTTAATTTTATGACAAGTAGAATTTCATTTAGTATTTTAAGAGTGGGATTGGGAATAACATTTTTATGGATTGGAATTTTAATTTTAAAAAATCCAAGCGATTGGGTTGATTATATAAATTTATGGGCAGCAAATCTCTCCCCAATTTCTTTAGAAAAAATTATGATTGTAAATGCTATTTTTAATATATTCATTGGATTTTTGTTTTTGATTGATTATTTAATTTTGCCAGTATCAATTTTAGCCTCTTTAAATTTAATTATTATTTTAATGGTTTCTGGGATTACTGAAATAACTGTAAGAGATATTGCAATTTTATCTGGATTAATTGCTCTTTTAATAGAAAATCTTCCTTTAAAGATTAAAAATAAGATTTTTAGAATTGAATTTTAAATTTGTGCCAGGGGTGGGATTCGAACCCACGACCTAGCGCTTATGAAACGCCCGCTCTGCCACTGAGCTACCCTGGCTTAATAAATTTATAACATTTTAATTTAATTTTGACAAATTCAATTTTGACAAAATAATTTTTAGAAATTGTGATAAAAAACACCAAAAAACATCGCGGGAGTTTAATTTTGTGTTATTGTCAATTTTGTGTCATTGTAAGGCCTAATGGTTTTACGATGACAAAATCGAAATATTGAAAATATATACAATTTTAGTTTGTAATTAAAATACTTCAAGAGTTTAAAATTAGGGGTGGTAATTTTGACAAATTGTTTTTTGATGCGTTATAATAATAACGCAAATCGCGGGAGGGTATGGGAATGGTTTTCCTAGGAGCCCCATAAGCTCTTGAAGCAGGTTCGATTCCTGCCCCCGCAACAAGGAAAATAATATATTTTAATCTCATTTTGGTTTTAAAATTTTTTAATTATTGATTAAAATTTATAAAATTTTTAAAATAATATTAATGTATAGTTCTGATAAAATTAAATTTCCAGAAGCACCAGAGGCACCATATGAACATTGGTTTAAAATCGTTGAAAGATTAGCTCAAAAAAGAGGGGAAATTCCTAGTCCATCAGAAATTGAGGCAGCAATTTTAATAAAAGCAGCTGGTATCCCATCTGGTCCTTATTCAGCAATAGAGACTCCAATAACAGAAGAAACTAAAAAAAGAAACGAAATTATCGCGAGATATCTTACTGATAAGCCAGGAGTTATTATTAGGGGAAAAACAGAAAAAGGAGAAAGCGCAGAGATAATTTCTTTTGATTTTCGTGATATGTATCCTAATGGTTTACCAGAAGAGCTTAAACAAGTTCTTGATCCTAGAACTTTGGGTTATATAGAAGCAGAATATAGACATTTAAATTTGTTTAGGAAAAAAAGAATAAAAATAAATAAAATTTATGATAAATATGAATGTATATATGAACCATCAATTTATTATTTTAGGCTGCCAGGAGGAATTGATTTATTTTTAAGAGGATATTCTCATGTTCAGCGTTATCAACAAATTCACGGCAAATTTTTAAAAGAAGCAAATAAATTTGCTGAAGTTATTTGTATAGAAAGTAGCTGGGTACCATTTGACGAAAATTTAGATTTTAGGTGGAGTTTATCGCCTGATAATGATAGAAGTGGAGATTATGATTTTTTAATGAGGGAAGCAGTTGATGGGGGATTTAATGGTTTATTTACCGTGGTAGACGCCAGAGAAATAATTCCAAATATGAATAGTTGTATTCTTGAGAAGAGAAATATTTTATATGATTTTGATCCTAAAATAGAAAAAAGGTTTTTCCAGGTATATTTTGAATATTTAAAAAACAAATTTCCTTATTTAATGAAAGAGATTAAATCTGTTATAGAACTAAAATTTTTTCTTGATGAATTTACAAGATACGAATTTGGGACAACCCCAGTTTTTTATAAGAAAAGATTATATCTAATAGTTGATTATTTTCATAAAAATTATGATGCTACTGAAATTGAAACTCCTTTTGAAAAAACATTTTTTGGTTTTGGAAAAGTTATATTTTCTGATGCTTTGGCAGCTATTAAACTTCATTTAATAGGAAAATTAATGGCAGATGGTTATATAAAAAAAGGACCAATTGTTAATTATATTGGTTATGGCCATTTAACAAACTTGGAATTTTTTTTAAGATATCCTCAATACGCTATGGAAATTGTTCTAAGAACAATCCATCATTTGTTTGAGGGCAAAATTAAAGAAATTCCGGAAGTATATGAAGTTTTTAAAAATCCCAACAAAGAAGAAGTTGTAAAACAAATTTTTAAATTAATTTTTAAAAAACCAGAAGAGGATTCTAGTAAGTCGGTTGAGGTTGGCGCAAATCAAAGAAAACTTGAAGATGTTAATATTGATTTTTTGAAAATTTATGGACTTAACCCCCAAAAAATTCTTCCCTCAGACGAAGAAATTAAAAGAATTAGGAAAAAATTAATTAAAACTTTTAAAAAATAAAAATAAATTAAAAATAATGTTTTGGCAAGGAATATGTTAATTTTTTAATTTGATTAATGCTATAAAAATTATAATTGAAAAAAAATAAAAAAAATGCTAAATATTTAATATGGATTTAGAAGAAATTAAAAAAAAATTTTTAAAAGAAATTGAAGCAGTAGTTGATTTAAATATTTTGCATAATTTAAAAGTTAAATATTTAGGCCGTAACGGAGAAATTACAAACAAACTTAAATCTTTAAAAGATTTGCCAATTGAACAAAGAAAAATTATTGGTCCCAAACTTCAAGTTTTAAAAAATGAATTTGAAAAACTAATTAAGGGGAAAAAAGAAGAATTAAGCAAAAAAAATTTATTTTTAAATGTTGATTTAACAAAACCAGGCAAAAGAATCCAAAGAGGACATTTGCACCCCTTGACTTTGGTAGAGATGGAAATGCGTAAAATTTTTTCTGGAATGAATTTTTCGGTTGTTGATGGCCCAGAGCTTGAAATTGAATATTATAATTTTGACGCTTTAAATTTTACGCCAAATCATCCAGCAAGAGAAATGCAAGATACTTTTTGGATAAAAGGAAAAAATAATTATCTTTTGCGCACGCATACAAGCCCGGTGCAAGTGCGTTATATGGAACGTCATAATCCTCCATTTCAGATAATTGTTCCTGGCAGAGTTTTTAGGAATGAGGCTTTAGATGCAGGACATGAAATTAATTTTTATCAATTAGAAGGTCTTATGATTGGGAAAAATATAACGCTTGCTAATTTTAAATTTATTATTGAAGCATTTTTGCATAAATTTTTTAAAGGAGAAAAAATTGAATTTAGATATAGGCCTTCTTATTTTCCATTTGTTGAACCAGGACTTGAGGTAATTATTAAATATAAAAATAAATGGTTTGAGGTTGCTGGCGCTGGAATGGTACATAAACATGTTTTTGAGTATGCGCATTATAATCCTAGAGAATTTCAAGGATTTGCATTTGGGATGGGAATTGATAGGCTTGCAATGATAAAATATAAAATTCCAGATATTCGGCTTTTTTATAGCGGAGATTTAAGGTTTATTAATCAATTTTAAAAATATGAAATTTTCATATAAATTATTAAAAAAATTAAATCCTAAATTGCCATCAAAAAAGAAAGTTATAGAACTTTTGAATTTATATTCTTTTGAAACCGAGGATTTAGGAGGAGATACATTAGATATTTCTTTGTGGCAAAATAGATATAGCGATGCTGCAAGCCATTTTGGAATTTTAAGGGAAGTAGGAGTGATTTTAAATAAAAAATTTAATTTGCCTATTAAATTACTTGTGAATCAGCCGACAAATCAAGGATTTTTAGAAGTAAAAGTTTTAGATATGAAAGCTTGCCCAAGGTATTTGGCTTATTATTTTGAAATTCCAAAAGTTTCTGAATCCCCGCGCGAAGTTAAAGAAATTTTAAAATCTTGTGGAATTAATCCCATAAATAATATTGTAGATATTGCTAATTTAGTGATGCTTGAAACTGGCCAGCCTTTGCATATTTTTGACGCAGATAAAATTTTGCCACAAGGAAAATTCCCTAAAACAATTTTTGTAAGATTTGCAAAAAATAATGAAGTTATAGAGACTTTAGATAATCAAAAAATTAAGTTAGATAATAGTATTTTGGTAATTGCTGATGAAAAAAATCCATTAGCAATTGCTGGAATTAAAGGAGGGAAAAGTTCAGGAGTAGATAAAAATACTAAAAGAATAATTTTAGAAGCTGCAAATTTTAATTCCGAAGTTATTTATAAAGCAAGCAAAAAAATTAATTTAAAAACAGATGCGGCTATAAGATTTGCGCATGGTTTGGGAATTGATTTGGTAAAATTTGGAGCAGATAGGGCGGTGATGCATTTAAAAAATATTGGCGCAAAATTAATTGATTCTTTTGACACTAATCCTAAAAAAATAACTGAAGAGGCAATTGATTTTGACATTGAAAAATATAAGCATTTTATTGGCACTGAAATTTCTTTGCCGCAAGCTAAAAAAATTTTTGAAAATTTAGGATTTTTTGTAAAAACTAAGTCGCAAAAAGTATTAACTGTTCATATCCCTTCGTGGAGATTGGATATTGAAGACTTTGAGGATTTAGCTGAGGAAATTGTAAGATTTGAGGGATTAAATAAATTGCCATCTTTTAATCCAATTATTGAAATTGCACCGCACAAAGAAGATGACATTTTTATTTTAAAAGATAAAATTCGAGATTCTTTAATAAAGCGTGGATTTTCTGAAGTTTATAATCATTCTTTAATTGGATCTGATGATTTTAACATTAAAGAAATAAATCTTAATTTTGAAAATAAATTAATTGAGGTGCTTTACCCTGTAAGCGCTGAATTTAAATATTTAAGACCAAGTATATTAGTTTGGTTGAAAAAAAATTTATTAGATAATGCGAGATTTTTTAATAAGGTTAATATTTTTGAGATAGGGAAAGTTTTTTATAAAGAAAAAAATAAATTTTTGGAAAAACTATTTTGTGGCATTGGAATTTTAGGCGATGGCGCTGATCCTATTTTTGAATTAAAAGGAGTGATTTCAGATTTGTTTGTAGATTTAGGTGTGGAAGTTTTATTAGTTGAAGATGGCACAAAAATTAAAATTGAATTTGAAAATAAAACAATTGGAAATATTTATCACTTTTTATCTTCAAAAAGAAAAACGATTGTTTTGGCTGAATTTGAATTAGAATATCTTTTAAAAACAATAGAAGGAGAAAGAAACTTTAAACCTCTTTCAAAATATCCAGCAGTAATTAGAGATATTTCTATTTTGGCTTCAAAAGACTTTAAGATTGGCGAAATTATGCAAGAAATTTCTAGTGTTAGTCCGCTTATAGAAGATGTTGATTTAATTGATGAATATTGGGAAGAAGGTTTTGGAGGTAATCAAAGCCTTACTTTCCGCCTTATTTTTCAAGCAGAGGATAGAACTTTGACTGATAATGAGATTGATGATATAATAAAATCAATAGAAAAAAAATTAGATAGATTATTTAAGGCAAAAATTAGATAATTGATTTATTGACATAATTTTTATATAATTATAAAAAGGTCAAATAAAATAAAAAAATGCCACAAAAAAAGAAAGAAGAAGAAATTAAAATAGCTGGTTCTTTAGAAAAAGAACCCAAAGATAGAACTTATTTTGAAAAACCAAAAGATATCGAAGAATTAGAAAAAGAAATAAGGGAGCGCGGTAGATTATTAGTTGGTTGGATTAGTAAATTAGTTACCTCAAAAATGGAAGTTCCTGTTTTTGAAGAAGAATCTTCAAAAACAGGTGTTTGGGTCCAAAAAAGGATAGAAAAACAAAAAGAAGATTTAATTAGAAGGAATGATGCTTTAAAAGATTTAGAGCGGGTAATTGATCCTCAAATTAGAGAAGAAAGAACAAAAAAAGAAGTTATTGAAAAAAACAAACAAAATATTTTAGATTATAACAAACAAATACTTGCCAATGAAAAAATTTCGGATACTTATAAGGTTTTAATAGAAGAATTTACTCCAGAGAGAGTTAATCAATTAAAATGGTTTGAATTAGAAAAGTTAGATGGAATTTTGAAAAAAATTTTGGCAGATGAACCATTAACAAATAAAGAAGCCGGACTTTTAAGATTTTATGCGCAATTTCCTCTAGAAGAAGTAGGCGAAGAAGAAAAAG
>CAYMYP010000023.1:0-6327 GCA_964394705.1 uncultured Candidatus Saccharibacteria bacterium
ACCAATGAATAGATTGCTTCAAGGCGATGTTGGTTCTGGAAAAACTATTGTAGCGGCAATTGCTTCGTTGGTTGTGGCAAAAAATGATTTTCAGGTTGCTTTTATAGCGCCAACAGAAGTTTTAGCAAATCAGCATTTTGAAACATTTAAAAAATTTTTTTCTTATATTAATTTTAAAATTCAGCCGATATTAGGCCTTTTAACTTCAAAAAATTCAAAAATTTTTTATGAAAATGATTTAGAAACAAATATTTCTAAAACTAAAATTTATAAATCAATTTTAAATAATGAAATAAATATTTTAATAGGAACTCATGCTTTAATTCAAAAATCAGTAAAGTTTTCAAAATTAGGACTTGTAATTGTTGATGAACAACATCGTTTTGGTGTAAAACAAAGAGCAGAACTTTTAAAAAGCAATGATTTAATTCCTCATTTTCTATCAATGTCAGCAACTCCAATTCCTCGAACTTTAATGCATACTATTTTTGGCGATTTGGATATTTCAATTATTAATGAGCTCCCAAAAAACAGAAAGCCAATTATTACAAAAATTGTTCCTCCTTCTAAAAGACAAGAAGCTTATAATTTTATTAGAAATGAAGTTTTAAGCGGAAGGCAAGTTTTTGTAATTTGTCCAAGAATTGAACAAAAAGAATTAGAAGATAATCAAAAATTAAACAGGAATCAAATTTTAAGTTTAGATGTTAAAAATGTTAAAACTGAATATGAAAAATTAAAAAATGAAATTTTTCCAGATTTAAAAATAGGAACGCTTCATGGCAAAATGAAATCAAAAGAAAAAGAAGAAATTATGAATAAATTTAAAAACAAAGAAATTGATATTTTGGTTTCTACTTCGGTTATTGAAGTTGGAGTAGACGTGCCCAATGCCACAATAATGATGATTGAGGGCGCGGAAAGATTTGGATTAGCGCAATTGTATCAATTTAGAGGGAGGGTTGGTAGAGGTGAGTATCAATCTTATTGTTTTTTGTTTAGCAATTCAAACAATTCCGATTCTTTAAAAAGGCTTAAAGCTTTAATTTCTGCTAAAAATGGCTTTGAATTGGCTGAAATTGATTTAAAATTGCGTGGGCCAGGAGAATTTTTTGGAGAAAGCCAGACTGGTTTTTCAGATTTAACAATAAAAGGATTATCTAACCCAGAAATAGTAAAAATTAGTCGTGAAGCAGCAATATTTTTAATTAAAAAAGATTCGTTATTAAAAAATTATCCAGAAGTTGCACAAAAACTAAAAGAATTTGAAACGCAAGTTCATTTAGAATAAATTTTTGTTTTTGACTTTTTAAAATTTTTGGTTTATATTTTTATTTTGAAAATATAAAAATATGCCAAAAATAAAAATTTATACAACACCATTTTGTGTTTATTGCAAAAAAGCGAAAAATCTTTTTGAAAGTTATGGTTTTAAATATGAAGAGATTGATGTTAGCAAAGATGATTTAGCAGCTAATGAAATGATTCAAAAAACAGGGCAGATGGGAGTTCCGGTGATTGAAATAAATGATAAAATAATTATTGGTTTTAGAGAGTCAGAGGTTAAAAAGGCGCTTAATTTAGCTTAAAATGTATGATTTAATTATTATTGGTGGAGGTCCAGCTGCTGTTGCTGCTGGAATTTATGCAAGTCGCAAAAAAATAAAAACGCTTTTAATTACTGATAGTTTTGGTGGGCAATCTTTGGTAGCAGCTGATATTCAAAATTGGATTGGGGATATATCTATTTCTGGTTTTGATTTAGCTAAAAAACTTGAAAATCATTTAAGGGCTCAAAAAGATATTGAAATTTTAGATAATGATTTAGTAATTGAAGTTCAAAAAAAAGAAAATTTTTTTGAAATTAAAACTAATAGCGGAAAAATTTTTGAAAGCAAATATCTTTTAGTTGCCTGTGGAAGTCGGAGAAAAAAATTAAATATTTTAGGCGAAAAAGAATTTGAGGGCAAAGGAGTTTTTTATTGTTCAATTTGTGACGCGCCTTTAATGAATAGTAAAAATGTTGCAGTAATTGGTGGTGGCAATGCCGGCCTTGATGCAGTAATAGATTTATTGCCACATGCTTCAAGAATTTATCTTTTAGAATATAAAGACAATCTTAAAGGAGATTTATCAACGCAGGAGAAAATTAGAAAATCAGAAAAAGTAGAAATCATAACTTCTGCAGAGACTTTAGAAATTTTAGGAGATAATTTTGCAAAAGGTTTAAAATATAAAGATTTAAAAAGTGGAGAAATTAAAGAATTAAAAGTTGATGGTATTTTTGTTGAAATTGGCGCTGTTCCTAACTCAGAAATAGTTAAAAATTTAGTAGAAACCAATCAGCTTGGAGAAATTATTGTAGATCCTTTAACTCAAAAAACATCTTGCGAAGGCATTTGGGCAGCAGGAGATGTGACAAATTTTCCTTATAAACAAAATAATATTGCAGTTCGAGACGGAATTGTTGCAGTTTTAAATATTTATGATACATTAAACAAAAATAAATGAATAAAAAAATTCTATTATTTTTGATTTTAATTATAGCTTTATTTTTTAGATTTTATAATTTACAAATTATTCCTCCTGGGCTTTATCCAGATGAGGCAATGAATGGTAACAATGCCATAGAGGCATTAAAAACTTTAAATTTTAAAGTTTATTACCCTGAAAATAATGGTAGAGAAGGACTTTTTATAAATATTCAAGCTTTGTTTTTGGCTTTGATATCAAAAAATGAGCCATGGGCATTAAGACTTCCTTCTGCAATATTTGGATTTTTAACAGTTTTGGGAATTTATTTTTTTGTTTTAGAACTTTTTAAAAATTATAAAAAAGAAGATGATTCTAAAATAAAATTTAATGAAAAAATAGCGCTTTTTAGCGCGTTTTTTTTAGCAACCTCATTTTGGCATATTAATTTCTCACGAATTGGTTTTCGGGCAATTATGTCTCCATTTTTTTTAATATGGGCAATGTTTTTTTTGCTTAAATCTTTGAATCAATCAAAAAAAATTTACGCCTTAATTTCAGGCATATTTTTTGGGCTTGGATTTTATACTTATATTGCTTATCGGGTAATGCCAATTTTACTTTTGCCAATTTTTGTTTTTTATTTTAAAAAATTTAAAAATCAAAATGAAATTAAAAATTTTTATTTAATTTGGATTATTTTTCTTGTAACTACATTTTTAGTAGCTTTGCCAATTGGCTTGTATTATTTAAAAAATCCAAGAGATTTTTTTGGAAGGACAAGTCAAATTTCTATATTTAATTCCGAATCGCCGCTAAAAGATTTAATCTTAAATATTTTAAAAACTTTAGCAATGTTTAATTTTGTTGGAGATTTTAACTGGCGGCATAATTTGAGTGGAAGACCTGAGCTTGATATTTTGGTTGGAATTTTATTTTTAATTGGTATTTGGTTTTTAATTAAAATGCGACAGGATGAAAATATTAAATTTATAAATTATATTTTGTTTGGTTGGTTTATTTTAGCAATGCTGCCAGTGGTAATTTCTAATGAGGGGCTACCACATGCCTTAAGGGCAATTTTAATGCTTCCACCAGCAATAATTTTTGCTGGTTTTGGCGCTACAATCTTTTATGAAAAAATTTTAAAAAATAAAAAATTTGCGAATTTAATTATTTTTGCTTTGTGTTTAATTATATTTTTAAATACTTATTATTCTTATTTTGTTTTATGGGCAAAAAACAAAAATACTTTTGATGCTTTTAGTTCTAATTATGTTGAATTGGGTAGAGTTTTAAATAATTTGTCAAAAGATTTGCCTAAATATGTTGTTGTAAAAGCATCGGGGGTTGATGTGCGTAAAATTCCAATGCCAGCACAAACTACAATGTTTATAACAAATACTTTTTTACCGGAAAATCAAAAAGAAAAAAATATTTTTTATGTTTTGCCAGATGAAGAAAAAAATATTCCAGAAAACTCTTTAGTTTTTGAAATAAAATAATTTTTAATTTAAGGATGAGGCAGTTGTAGTGTCTTTCTTTTTAAATACTAAAAATTTATAGCCTAAAAAGTTCCAAATAAAAGCTGATAATATTCCGCATAAAGCTCCAATATTTGCCCATAAATTTACTGAAATAAATTCTGGTCTTGATATGCCATTTACAACAAGGGAAGCAATACTTACATTTAAAATTCCGCCAATAATTGCAATTGTATAAAATTTTGCAGCTTCTTTTACTTGTGGAGACCCACCTGACTCAAAAGTCCAATATTTATTCCAAAAATAACTATTAGTTGTTGCGGTTAAAAATGAAATTGTTTTAAATACAGAAAACCAAATTCCTGATGCAATATTTGTTAAAAATATTAACAAATTCAAAACGCCAAAATCAATAAAACTATTTAATGTTCCAACTGCCGCAAATTTTGCAAATTGATAAATTACTGGGATAATTTTACCCAAAAGATACGCAACAAGAAGCGCAAATGGCGCTAAAAACAGAAAGAAAATAAAAGATCCTATTCTTAAATAAATTGAAGGATTTGCGACTAAATTTTGAATCATTGGCTGGATTAAAATCCCCACAGCGCCACCAATTATTGTTACTAATTTTAAATCTTTTTTATTCATATTTTTTAATTTTTAAGACCTTTATTTAAAATTTGAATCATTTTAGAAAATTCCTCTATTTTTATACTTGCTCCACCAACTAAAACGCCATCAATTTCTTTTTCTTTTAAAAATTTTAACACATTTTTTGAATTTACTGATCCGCCATATAAGATGTTAATGTTTTTAAATCCTAATTTTTGTATGACATTTTTTATAAAAGCCGACATTTCATTTGCATTTTTGGGATTATCAGCAATACCAATATTGCTTGTTGAAATTGCCCAGATTGGTTCATAAGCAATAATGATTTTTTTATTTTTAAATTTTGAAAGCCCTACTAAATCTTTTTTTAATTGTTTAGTCACAAATTTTTTTGCAAATTCGATTCCTTTTTTTCTAATTCCATAATTTTCGCCAACACATAAAATTGGTATTAAATCGTTATTTAAAACAGTTTCTAATTTTTTATTTATTATTTCATCAGATTCTAATAACTTTTCTCTTCTTTCAGAATGGCCCAAAATTACATATTTTACGCCGATATTTTTAAGCATTAAAGGAGATATTTCTCCAGTAAAAGCGCCGAGATTTTCAAAAGAAGCATTTTGCGCGCCAAAAGTTATTTTATTGCCATATTTTTTGATTAAATCATAAATCCATAAAAATGGAGGGCAAATTATAAGTTGGGTTTTATAATTTTTTATTTTTAAAATTTCGCCCAAAATTTTATTGGCTTCTTCGAGTGCCTGCGGATTCATTTTCCAATTAGCAATTAAAAATTTAGGCATAGGTTTATTATATTTAAATTTTTATTTTTTTGCCAAATTTATAAATTACATCTTTGCGCTCAACTATAATTGTCCAATTTTTGCGCAAAGCATATTTATAAAGTTTTATATTAGGATTAAAACAAATTGGCTTTTGGACCATTTTTAAAAATGGAATATCAGAATCAGTATCACCAACGCCAATCGATCCTTTTAAAGTTAAATTTTCTTTTTGAATTGCTCTTTTTAAAATTTTTGCTTTGCTCCAAATTAAATCTTCGTACAGGGTTTTTCCGGTTAATTTTCCATTTTTTACCTCTAGCGCTCTACCATAAACTTTTTTAAATCCTAATTTTTTAGCAAATCTTCCTACCACAAATAATGGCGAATGCGAAATTGCAAGCAAATAATAGTTTTTTTGTTTTAATTTTTTGATTAAATCTCTTGTAAAGCGATAAAGTCTGTTTTTATGAAAATCAATTGTTTTTTTACAAACTTTATCAAATTTTTTTTCATCAAGTCCTTTGATATTGTTTTCAAAAGCTAAAATTACAGCTTGGATATATTTTTCGTAGCTATCTTTTCTTTCTAACCATTTTTGATATTGTTTGATATATAAATTTTTTATTTTTTTATGGAAAAGTCCTTCTAAAATTAGAGCGTCAACCAATTCTATAAGCAAACTTGACCTAAAAACTGTGCCGTCAATATCAAAAACAGCTAATTTTTTTCTATTCATAAAATGATTTTAGCATAAAAAAATATGATTTTAAATTTTTAGTCATCGCAAGACCAAAGGTTTTGCAATGATAAAGAGCTGAAGTTTTTGCAATGACAAGGAGCCACTATCTTGCTTGTTTTCTAAAATTTTTTATAATTATAATATAGCAAAATCATCAAAAGGTCGTCCAAAAATAAAAAAAGCTTTTTAAAAATTAAAAAAATCTTCTATAATTAAAATATGGATAAAC
>CAYMYP010000024.1:0-6272 GCA_964394705.1 uncultured Candidatus Saccharibacteria bacterium
AATCCTTGGATAAAAAATAAGCCTTTTAAAAATATAGGAAAATTCTTAACCCAATTTGGTGGCGGTGGACATAAAAAAGTAGGTGGAGTTGAATTTAATAATAAAAAAGCAGCACAGGATGTTCTTTTAAAAATAATCAATGAATTTAGCTAATAAAAATAAAATTATAGCATATACCGACGGTGGATCAAGGGGGAATCCTGGAAAAGCAGCAATAGGAATAGTAATTGAAAATAAGAAATATTCAGATTTTATTGGGATTAAAACAAACAATGAAGCAGAGTATTTAGCTGTTATATTTGCTTTAAAAAAAATAAAACAAATTTTCGGCAAAGAAAAAGCAAAAAAATTAAATATTGAAATAAGATTGGATTCAGAATTAGTTTATAACCAACTTATAGGAAAATACAAAATAAAAGAACTGGCACTTTTCCCTTTATTTATTGAAATTTGGAATTTAAAAATGGATTTTAATTCAGTAAATTTTATAAAAATACCAAGAGAACAGAACAAAGAAGCTGATAAATTAGTAAATTTGGAACTAAATAAAAATTAGCTTGGTAGTTAATAAGCCGGATTCTGTACTTTTGGCTTTGCCAAAAGTGGTAATTATTTATCTAGGCCTTTGATTACTCGCAGGCTCAAGCGGCACTCCCCTGCATTTGGCAGGGGCACGGCCTTGCACTCAGGTAAGGATTTAGCCGTTTCACCCTCAGCTTACGCTGAGGCTTATCCTTTTTAAAAAAGGATACTAAAATCCTTGCGGATTTTAGCGTCTCTGTTCGCACCTCTCGCCTTACGGCGGACGGGTGTTACCCGCTACCCTTTTTTTGCATTGTAAAAACAATGCAAAGAGTGTCCGGACTTTCCTCTCTGATTTAAAAATCAGAGCAATTACCTAAACTACCAAGCCAATTATTATTATAATAAAAATAAAAATTTTGCAAGTAGAAAAATACTATATTTCAATTTATTATTCCGGTTCTAACATTTCTATTTCAGACTCAATAAATTTGTCAATATTTCCATTCAAAACAGAATCGACATCAGTTGTTTCTATATTTGTTCTATGATCTTTTACTAATTTATATGGATTAAAAACATAAGAACGAGTTTGATTTCCCCATTCTGGTTTAAGATTTACTTTAAGTTGATTTAATTCCTTAACTTGATGTTTTTCCATTAATTGATAAAGTTTAGATTTTAATAATTTCATTGCTTTTTCTCTATTGCGTGACTGCGATCTTTCTTCTTCGCAAACAACGCTAATTCCTGTTGGAATATGAATAATCCGCACTGCTGTTTCAACTTTGTTTACATTTTGACCCCCTGGTCCTCCAGATCTTTTAAATTCAATTTTTAAATCTTTCTCAGGAATAACTAATTTTGATTCATCTATTTCTTCAATCTCGGGAATTACTTCTATTAAAACAAAAGACGTATGTCTTAATCCTTTTGGAGAAAAAGGAGAAATTCTTACTAATCTATGCACGCCGGCTTCGTATTTTAAAAAACCATAAGCGTATTCTCCTTCAATTCTAAAAGTTTTAGATCTTATATCTTCATCTAAAATTTTAACTTTCCAACCACGATTTTTTGCATATTTTTCATACATTTCAAAGAGAATCCTTGCCCAATCTTTAGCATCTTCTCCTCCTGCCCCGGGATATATAAAAATAATAGCATTTTTTTTATCATATTTTCCCTTAAAAATTTGTTCTATTTCAAAATATTTAAATTTATTTTTAAGTTCAAAAAACTTATTTTCGTCAAAATTTATTTTTAATTCTTTAATTAAATTCAAAATATCATTAAACTTTTTTAAAAGATTTTTAATTTCGCCGATTTGTTTAATTTTTTGTTCGGCAAGAACTCTATCTTGTTCATTTTTAAATTCCCAAAAAGAAGCATCTGATATTTCAAATTCCAATTCTTTCAAAAGTACTTCTTTCTTTTCCAGCTCAAAGACGGCCGCCTAAACGGCGGCTTTCTTCTTCTATTTGACTTAATTCTTTTAAATAATTTTCATTCATAAATCTAAATATAAACAATTTATAAAAATTTTCAACACAAAAGTAAAATCGCCCTAACCTTAGGACGATTTTACTATACTTTAATTTAAATATAAATTTAATTTAAAGAAGATTGCGATCTTGTTGATTGATTACCTGATTCTGGAATTTGTCTTTTCTGTATCCCTCCTTCTGGTTCTTCTATCTTTAAATTCACTCTTGCATTG
The DNA here is from genome assembly GCA_964394705.1 of uncultured Candidatus Saccharibacteria bacterium. Taxonomy (GTDB): domain Bacteria; phylum Patescibacteriota; class Minisyncoccia; order UBA6257; family 2-01-FULL-56-20; genus CAYMYP01. Next base: position 2,240 of record CAYMYP010000024.1, read on the forward strand.
TTTTTAATGCCAACAATGCGTAAAAGTGAACGTATTGCCTTTGCTGTTGATCCTTTTCTTCCGACAACCTGTCCCATATCCATTGAGTTAACTTTTAGACTTAAAAGTACTCCCCTTTCATCAATTTTCCTTTCAATCTTTACATCATCAGGATGATCAACAATGGCTTTTACAACATATTCCAGAAAATCTTTATCTGTAACAGTCATTTGTTTATTTTTTTCTTTTCGACCTTTTCAAACCTGATCAAATTAATTTAACTTACTTAATTTGATGTTTCCTCAATAACATTATTTACCTTTTCTTCATTGCTTAAAATTTTTGATTCAGTTTTATCTTCAGTTTGGGCACTTTGATTATTAATATCTTTAGCTTCTAAGTTTTGCTCACTATTAGAAGATTTACTTTTTGTTTTAATCTTTATTTTTGGAGCATTAAGTATTTTATGGCTAACTAATAAATTCCAAACAGTAGAAGTAGGTTTAGCTCCTACTTTAAACCAATACTCAAATCTATCTTTCTTTATATTAAAATTTTTATAAACTGGGTTATAAAAACCAATATCTTCTGTTATTCGTCCATCACGCTTAGAACGTTTTTCTGCAACAACTATTCTAAATGCTGGCTGGTGTTTTCTTCCTACCCTTTTCAATCTAATTGCTAACATAGTGAATATTCTAATATAAAAAAACCAAAAAATCAAGTATTATTTATTCAACCTTTATTTCTTCTTTAGTATCTTCAAATTTTAAAGAAACTATTTTAGAGGCCTCATCTTCGCCAAGGGTTACTCCATAAATAACATCACACACCTCCATAACTGCACGATTGTGAGTAACAACAATAAATTGAGTTTTAGAAGAATATTCTTTAAGCATTTGAGCAAAACGAATCGCATTTTTTTCATCCAGCATTGCATCAATTTCATCTAAAACTAAAAATGGCGGAGGTGAAATAGAGATTAAAGCAAATAAAGCTGCAATACTTACCAAACTTCTTTCTCCGCCAGATAAAACGTCTAAGGATGTTAATTTTTTCATCGGAAGTTTTATTTCAATATCAATACCAATTTCTTTATTAATTTCTTCGTTGTTATCATCAGATAATTCTTCGTTATTGTTTAAGGAATTCTTTTTTGGGATTTCAAATAATTTTAATTTTGCATTCCCGCCGCCAAACATAATTTTAAAGAATTTATCAAATTCTAAATTAATTTTGGAAAAACCTTCTTTAAATTTAACTTCTATTTTGTTATTTAAATCTTTAATTAGATTTTCTAAATCAATTATTGCTTTTTGTAAATCTTCAAGTTGATTAGATAAAAATTGATAGCGCTCCTCTGTTTTTTGTGCCTCATTAATTAAAGATTCATCTATTTCTCCAATTGCTGATAACTCACCTTGTAATTTTAATATTCTTCTTTCTAAATCATTAGCTTCACCTTCAGATAGCAAAGAAACATTTTCCAATTCCTTAAAATCATTAGCTTCACAACCAAATTGATTTACTTGGTGCTCCCATTCTTTCAATTTTATTTCAATTTTTTCTTTAGAAAAATTTAAATTTTGAAAAGTATATTCCCATTTTTCATATTCGCTTTCAATAAATCTTAAATTTTGAACTGCTTCTTTAAATTCGTTATAAAAATTTTCTTGACTAGATTCTAACTTCTTTTCTGATTCAACTAAATTTTTAATTTCATTATCAACACTGTTTAAATCTTCTTTTATTTTTAATAAATCTTTTTCAATACTTAATGTATTTTGTTTTTGATGTGAAGATTTTATTAAATTATCAATTTCAAGAATTATTTTTTTAATATTTTCCTTCAAAGTATTTAAATCATTCGAATTTCCAAAACTTTTATATTTAAAATAAAATTTAATAAAATTTCTTTACTTAAATGATCAGAGTTATTTTTGCTTATATGATTTTCTAAATGCATTTCAAGTTTATTAATTTCTCGCTGCAATATATTTCTTTTATTATTTAATTCATCAATTTTTAACCTAATTTTTTTTAATTCTTGCTGCTCAAGAGGACGTTTTTTTTCTATTTCTGCTAAATTTTTTTCAGCCTTTTCTTTATTTTTTAAAATAATATTTTTTTGATCTAAATGATTTTTCATTTTTTTGTCAATTTCCTTAAATTCATTTTGAATTTTTAAATAAGTACCACCAAAAAATTTTTTTAATAAATCGTCTAACTCATTTTTAACCTCTTCTCTTTTTTGCCAACGATGAACTTGTCTGCGTAATGACTTTAGATGTGGCAAAATTTCTTCAATCAACACTTTAACTTTATCTAAATTGATTTTAGTATTTTTTAATTTTCTTTCAGCCTCTATTTTTTTTAATTGATATTCACGAAGACCCAATATCTCTTCAATCATTTGTCTGCGCTCCAAAGGAGATGCTTTTATAAAAATATCGCTATTTCCTTGAGAAATCACAATCATCCCTTGGGTTCCCATTCTTGCCCTAGCCAAAAAGTCAACTAAATCTTTTAATCTTATTTCTGAGTTATTTAAATAATAAAAATTTGAACCGTCTCTTCTAACCTCGCGGCTAATTGTTATTTCGGAAAAATCTAATGGAAAAAATTTATTTTTATTGTCAAAATAAAGCGTAGCTTTAGCTAATCCGCAACGCGCTTTTTTAGAGCTCCCTGCGAAAATTAAATCCTCAACTTTAGAACCACGCAAACTTCGCGCGTCCCTTTCTCCTAAAAGCCAACGAATGGCATCAATTATATTTGATTTTCCGCTACCATTAGGGCCAACAATAGTAATAATCCCATAATTAAGATCTAAAACTGTTTTATCAGCAAATGATTTAAATCCAAATATTTCTAATTTTTTTAAAAGAAATGGCATAAAATTAATTAGATAAAATTAATTTGTTTTTTTTAAACTATTCTCATACTGCTTTTTTAGCTCTTCTAATCTTTGAAGATACCTTAAAGCCCTATCTTTATTTTCTTTTTGTAATTTTTCTTCAATCATTTTTTTTAAATTATTGTAATTATAATTAATAGAAAAAATATTTTTTTTATTATCTGTACTCCAAGGAATAAATGAATTATCTATGTATACTAAATTACCATTATTATCATAACTAAAATTTAAAAAATTACCATCTACTAATACGCCACATTCTTTCAATTTATTAATTAAATCTATATAATTAGGATCTCGAATTATTTTCTCTTTTCGTTTTTGATATCTAATCGACAAACTTTCTATATCATCATTATGAATTGGGTAATTATTTAAGAAATACAAATCAGCGATAAGCTGAATATATTCCTTTTCTAAATTTTTAAATTCAATTCTTAAAACCGAATTTCTGTCATAGAAAACAGCATAAATATCTGGTATATTTTGAGGAAAAATATAGTGTAAAATCTTAGTTAAATAATATCTACCTTTAAACGCCTCAGGGCTATCTTCAAGATATTTTAATATAGCAATAACATCATTATCTTTAGAAAGATAAATTTCTTTTTCTGCTCCTTGTCCTATTTTATGTCCTAAAAATTTAGTTTCTCCCTCCTTTATGTTTTCTAATTTTATTCCTTTTAATGGATTTAATTTGGGCATATTAATAATTTATTTTCTTTAAAGCGTTTTTTGCAGCTTCCATTTCTGCTTCTTGTTTTGAATAACCAACTCCTTTTTCGATTAATTCATTATCAAAATAAACTCCCACTGTAAATAATCTTTGATGTGGCGGCCCGCTTTCTTTTAAAACTTTATAAGAAGGAGTTATTTTAAATTTTTCTTGAATAATTTCTTGTAATTCACTTTTTGCATCTTTATAAGTTTTAGCTTTTATAATTTCTGAAACGTTTTTTAAAATGAATTTTTCTATAAATTTTTTAGCAGCCTCAAATCCTCCGTCTAAATAAATTGCTCCAATTAAAGCTTCAATAGCATTTGCTAAAATAACCTGCCATGCCCTATCTATATCTTTTTTTTCTCCTTTTGAAGTCAAAATAAATTTATCTAAATTAATATTTTTTGCAACCTTAG
>CAYMYP010000025.1:0-6214 GCA_964394705.1 uncultured Candidatus Saccharibacteria bacterium
CATTTTAAAAATAGTTTGGAGGTCACCATTGCAGCTCCCAAAATGAAAAAAATCTAAAAATATTTTTTAGAAAATTTTTAAAAAAGTTATCCACAGTTTTGATATTGTTCTTTAAAAAAATATTATATAATTAAATTATAAATATAAAATTTTTAAAAAATGGGCCACACTCCAGTTATTTTTAAAAAGGTCGGGCCCGAAAAAATAAAAAAATGGCAGCAAAAAAAAGGAAAACAACAAAAAAGGCAGCTGCAAAGAAAAAGAAAAAATAAAAGCTGCTAAAACCCCCGCAAGATAGCGGGGGTTTTTGTATTTTATTATTTATATGCTATAATCAAAAACATGAAAATTAATATTAAAGCAACAAATATTGAATTAACAGAAGCAATTAAAAAATATTTAAATAAAAAAATTCAATCTTTGAGTAAATATTTAAAAGATTATGAAAAAGATATGGATTTGGTATTTGATATTGAAGTTGGTAAAGCCACAAGACATCATCATAAAGGTGATGTTTTTAGAGCAGAAATTAATTTAAAGATTGGAAAGAAATTTTTAAGAGCAGAAGAAAAATCTCAAAATCTTTATACTGCAATTGATTTAGTAAAAGATAAAATTCACCCCCAAATTTTAAAACTCAAAGAAAAAAAATCTCAAATTAAAAAACAAAATGTTTAAATGGTTTAAAACTTTTTCTTCTAATTCTCGTTTTAAAAAATTTTACGGCATTTTAGAAAAAATAAATGCCCTAGAAAATGATATTGCCAGATTACGCGATGAAGAAATAAAAAATAAAAGTTTAGATTTAAAAAATAAAGCAAATAATAATTTTGATTTGAATGAAATTTTACCAGAAGCTTTTGCTTTAGTAAGAGAAGCTACTAAAAGAACATAAAATCAAAGACAATATGATGTTCAAATTTTAGGAGGAATAATTTTGCATTATGGAGCAATTGCGGAAATGATGACTGGCGAAGGAAAAACTTTAGCTGCTGTTGCTCCGGCTTATTTAAATGCACTAAAAGGCAGCGGAGTTCATATTATTACTGTAAATGATTATTTGGCAAGGCGTGATACTGTTTGGATGGGTCAAATTTATCATTTTTTGGGATTAAAAGTTGCTTGTATTGTCCCGGGTGGAGCATATTTATATGATCCTAATTTTAAAATTGAAAAAGAAGAGGAAGAATTAATAGATAAAGAAAGAGATTTAACAGCAAGTTTTAAGGTCCATCGGGAATTTTTGCGTCCAATTTCAAAACGCGAAGCTTATTTAGCAGATATAGTTTACGGCACAAATCAAGAATTTGGTTTTGATTATTTAAGAGATAATTTAGTGTATGATATTAATTTACAAGTTCAAAGAAGAATTAAATCAAATGAACAAAACAAACTATTTTATTATGCAATTATTGACGAAGCTGATTCTATTTTAATTGATGAAGCAAGAACTCCTCTTATAATTTCTGCTCCAGATACTGAGTCTAGCGAGTATTATAAATTATTTACTCAAATTGCAAGAAATTTGGAAAAAAATAAAGATTATGAAGTTGATGAAAAACATCGTTCAGTTTTACTTAATGAATCAGGCATTGAAAAAGTTGAAAAATTTTTGGGGATTAATAATTTATATGATGCAAGCAATTTAAAATTAGTTCATTATTTAGATTCTTGTTTAAAAGCTAAAGAATTATTTCATAGAGATAAAGATTATATTGTAAAAAATGGAGAAGTTATAATTATTGACGAATTTACTGGCAGAATGCTTTTGGGTAGGCGTTATTCTGAGGGTTTGCATCAAGCAATTGAAGCCAAAGAAGGTGTAAAAATTCAAGAAGAATCAAAAACTTATGCTAAAATTTCAATTCAAAATTATTTTAGAATGTATGAAAAATTAGCAGGAATGACAGGTACTGCCGAAACTTCAGCTGAGGAATTTTATAAAGTTTATAATTTAGAGGTTTATTCTATTCCACCAAACAAGCCTTGCATTCGTAAAGATTTAAATGATGTTATTTATAAAACTGCGCAAGCCAAATGGAATGCAATAGCTGATGAGGTTGAAAAAGTAAATAAAACTGGTCAGCCAATTTTAATTGGTACAACTTCTATTGAAAAAAACGAGTTTTTATCAAAATTATTAACTGAGCGGGGGATTAAACATCGCGTGCTTAACGCAAAAAATCATGAGGAGGAGGGCGAAATTATTGCTCAAGCTGGAAAATTAGGCGCTGTAACTGTAGCAACTAATATGGCAGGAAGGGGAGTTGATATTATTTTAGGCGGCAACCCTCCAAATAAAGAAGAAGCAGAAAAAATTAAAGAATTAGGCGGACTTTATGTAGTTGGTACAGATAGGCATGAAGCGCGAAGAATTGATAATCAATTACGAGGAAGAGCTGGTAGGCAAGGAGATCCAGGAATGACGCGTTTCTTTTTATCATTAGAAGATGATTTGCTTAGAATTTTTGGGGGAGAAAAAATAAAAGCATTAATGGAAAGATTTAATTTTCCAGATGATACTCCTATAGAACTTAGCGCGCTTTCTAAAATAATTGAGCAAGCGCAATCAAAAGTTGAAAGTCTAAATTTTGATATAAGAAAACATTTGTTAGATTATGATGATGTTTTAAATAAACAAAGATTTGCTGTTTATAAAAAAAGGCAGGAAATTTTAGAAATTAATGATAATCAAAAATTAGCACAAATTATTTTTGAATCAAGCGAAAAATCTCTAGATAAAATTTTATTAGAAAGAGAAAATTTTATAAATGCCAATCCTCAAGAAAATATTTTGCCCCTTAAAGATTTTACTCAAAAACTTTTTATTGATATGGGTTTGTTAAAAAATAATGAATCTTTTAAAGTTGAGCCAAATATTGAGGATTTAAAAAAAATATTAAGCCAAAGAAGTTTTGAGGTTGTTTTTGACCCGCAAACAAAATTAAGATTAATATCAATTTTAGATAGTTTATGGGTAGAGCATTTAGAAAATTTAGAAGCTTTACTTGAATCAATTGGTTTAAGGGCTTATGGCCAAAAAGATCCATTAGTTGAATATCGCCACGAAGCTTATAATTTATTTAAAAACTTTTGGAATAATTTTGATAATTTTGTTTTCTCAAATATTTTTAAATTAGCAGATAATAAATTTGTTTCTTATAATCAAGTTATTCAAAAAGAAAAAGATAAAGAAATTTTAAATTTGGTTGATAAAAAAGTTGGCCGTAATGATCCTTGTCCTTGCGGTTCAGGCAAAAAATATAAAAAATGTCATGGAAAATAATATGAGCAATAAAGACCTATTCCAGAAAGTAAAAGAATTGGCGTTACCTATGGGTAAATATGCTTTATTCGGTAGCGCACCACTTGGAATCAGAGGATTAAAAGATTGTCATGATATAGATATTATTGTGATGGAAGATTTGTGGAATGAATATAAAGAAAAGAATTGGGAGATACGGACAACGCCAAACGGCAGTCAATATCTCTGGAATGATGAAGTTGAATTATGGAAAGATTGGCAACCAGGTCAATGGGATATTAAACGACTCATCGGAGAAGCAGAAATTATTGATGAACTTCCGTTCGTTAGATTAGAAAGAGTTCTTGAATGGAAGAGATTAAATGGCAGAGAAAAAGATTTGAAAGATATTGAATTAATAGAAAAATTTTTAAAGCCTAAAAAACATAATGGAATTAAATAAAATAAAAATTAGAGAAGCAGAATTTAATGATAGTGATATTGAAGCAATTAGGGATTTGGTGTTTTATCTTATGCAGGTTGAAGAAGTAGAAGACATTGATTGGAATGTAAATAAAATTATAAATGATAGAGTTTTGCCATCATTAAAGACTGAAAATTCAAAAACTTTTGTAGCAGAGATTAATGATAAAATTGTAGGTTTTTTATTAATAGAAATAAAACGGGATTTGGTTTTATCTTTGGTGTATATATCTGTTTATCCTGAATATCAAAGAAAAGGAATTGGTAAAAAATTATTAGAAAAAGCCGAAGAATATGCAAGAACTAAAAATATTCATATTTTAGAGGTATTAATTTATAAAGATAGTCATAGCTCGCGTAAATTTCATGAGAAAAACGGATTTAGTTTATTTGGTTATAATTTACGAAAAAAAATTTAATTTAGATATTATATAAGTTAATTAAAAATAAAGTGATAACACATAAAAATTTATTAAAATTTTTATTAGTAAAAAAGAATAATAAAGGAATAGGAGTATATGCTCTTAAAAATTATAAAAAAGGCGAAATTATTTGTGTAATGAAAGGAAAGAAAACGAAACCAAAAAGTTTATATTATCATTTGAAAAACATAAGAAATGCTCAAATGAATCCACTACAAATAAGTAGTTTAATTTATCTTAATTTAGATAAACCTTATATTTATTTTAATCATTCTTGCGATCCGAATGCAGCTATTAAAAATAAAACAACCCTTTTTGCTTTAAAAAATATTAAAAAAGGAGAAGAAATTACTTATGATTATTCAACTACTATTGATGAAAGTTTTGTTTGCAAATGTGGATCTAAAAAATGTCGGCATGCAGTTTCAGATTTTTTTGCTTTGCCTTTTAAAATTCAAAAATATTATATTAGTCACAATGCCACGCCATTGTTTATTCGCAAAAAATTTTTTAAAATAAATAAAGTGTTAAAAGGTCGTTAAATTTTAAATATAAATAATGATGGGTTTTAATTATTTAGGTTTTATGGCTGGAAATTGGTTTGGTTTTGGTGGATTTGGTTTTATTGTATTTTTGCTTTTAATTTGGACATTAGTTTGGAAGGGAATGGCTTTATGGCAAGCAGCAAGACGTTGCGAAAAAGCATGGTTTGTAGTAATGCTTGTTATAAATACAGTAGGACTTCTTGAGATTTTGTATTTATATGTTGTTAGCAAAAAAGGCAAAAGCGAAGAAAATAAATTAGAAGCTTCACAATCTCAAAATCAATCTTAAGTTTAAAATTTGGTGATGGTTTTAAAAATTAAAACAAGTAAAAACAAAGAGGTTTTAGATATAACCGAAATTTTAAATTTAGAAATAAAAAAGCAAAAAATAAAAAATGGTTTAATAAGTTTATTTTTGCTTCATACTACTTGTGCCTTAACTACTGCTGATTTAGATCCGGGAACTGATTTAGATATGCTTGATGCTTTTGAAAAAATAATTCCAAAATTAAATTATCGACACCCCCATAATCCAGATCATGTAGGAGATCATATTCTTTCAAGTTTAATTGGCGCAAATTTGCTTTTACCTATAGAAAATAATGAACTTTTATTGGGTACCTGGCAAAGAGTTGTTTTAATTGAATTTTCTGGACCACGTGAAAGAAAAATTAAAATTAATTTTTTAGAGTTGAAATAAAATAATTTTTATTATATTTTGATAAATAAGCCCGGGTGGCGGAATTGGTATACGCGCAGGACTGAGGCTCCTGGCCTTTTTAGGCGTGTGGGTTCGAGTCCCACCCCGGGCACAAAATTAATTAAGTTAATTCTTTTATGGGGTTTTTATATTTTCTGCAGAAATTTTTAATCTTAAAAGAATTTCTTCAATTTTTGTAAGACGAGCTTTTAAAAATGGTGGTAATGTTGGTTTTAATTTAAGTTTAGAAATTTGATATTCTATTGATTTTATAAAATAATCAAAAAGTTTTTTTTCATATTCTGATTTTTTTTCTAAAGAAGGATCTAAATTTTTAATTGTTTCTCTAATTATATCTGGCGTTATCGATAAATAAAAAATTGGGAGTTCTGAAAGATGCATTAAAAGTGGTTCTGTGATATCTTCTTTTTTTAATCTTAGTCCGTATTTTAAATAACCTCCTCCCCTAATATTTCTAGTTAATACTGCATGGATTTTTCTTTCATATTCATCTCCAGACATTGAACTTATTTCATCAAAAAAACAAATGGGAGTTCCGGTTTTTCTATCTAAAACTAAATTATCAATATGATGAAAATAATCATCATAAAGAGAGGTTCTAACAACAATAAAACTTGCGCCTAAAAATTTTGATAAAATAATTGTTTTAATTATTTCGAATTTCTCTCCATCTCTTTTTATTTTCTCTTTTAAGATTTCTGATTGATTAAGTCCTGAATACCATTCTTTTTCTTTTTGAGCAACTTTTACTTCATCTTCTTGTATGCTTTTTAGGCCATAATAACCAATAAAAGCTTTC
>CAYMYP010000026.1:0-5812 GCA_964394705.1 uncultured Candidatus Saccharibacteria bacterium
ATTTTAGTAGAAAAGTTTTATTAAAATTTTTGGTAATTTTTTAAATAAAATTTTAGAAAAAACATCTAATTTAACTGATAATCAAAAAAATCAAATTTTAAATAAATTTTCTGAATGGATAGCTTACAAAGATACTGCTTTTTATTCGCCAAACAAAGAAATTCAATCTTTTTTTGATTTTTATAATTTAACGCCAAGAATAACTAAATTAGATGATAATTTTTTTGGAGATTATTTGGCAGTAGTTGATGCAAACACAGCAAGTGGCAAAAGCGATATTTTTATAAAAAAATCAGTAAATGTTGAGATTCAGATTTCTAATAATGGTACATTAAGCAATTCATTGGAAATTGTAAGAAAAAATAATGTTTTAAATAATTATTCTTGGTGGTATAAACGTATTGTCCCTCGTGGCTCAGAAATTTTAAAAGTAGAAGGAGGAGAAAATAAAAAAATTATTCCGCTTTCTGACTATAACAAAGAAGGATTTATTGATGATGATTATTTAAATTATGAAAAAACATTAAAAAAAATTAGTGCTTTTCCTCAAATTAATATTTATGATTTTGGTGATAAAAATATTTTTTCAACTTGGCTAAAAACTGCTCCCGGAGAAACAAAAAAAATAAAATTAGAATACATTAGGCGGCTGCCAACACTTCCTTTAAACAATAAAAAATTTGTTTTTATTTTAGATAAGCAAATTGCTGATAGCGGAGATTATGATATTAAAATTCAAGCGCCAATTGGTTTTTATTTTAAAGAAAACAATCTTTCTGTTTTTGAATATAAAACAACAAATAGATTTGTTTCTCCGCTTATTATTGAACTAACATTAATTAGCGAATAATATAAAAATATGCCGTATCAATTTATTGAACATACTGCTGATATTAGAATGAAAGTTTGGGGCACTGATTTAAAAGAACTTTTTAAGGATGCAATGCTTGGTATGATGGAATTTTTAAATAGTAAAGATTTTAAAACTTTTGGCGAGGTTAAAAGATTAGTTAATATTTCTTCGGTTGACCAAACATCTTTGCTTATAGATTTTTTAAACGAAGTTTTAGCTAACGCTCAAATTTATAAAGAAGTTTATACAGATGTTATTTTTAATATTTTTTCATTAGATAATAATTTAGTAGAAGCCGAATTAAAGGGAAAAGAAATTGAAAAATTTAATGAAGATATTAAAGCAATTACTTATCATGAAGCAAATATTTTAAAAAATAAAAAAGGCGAATTTGAAACTATAATTATTTTTGATATTTAAAATGGAGCCAAATTATTTAAGAATTTTTATTGCTTTTCCAATTTCTTTAGAACTTCAACAAAAAGCATTGGAATTTCAAAAAAAATTTAAAAATTTAAAGGTTCGTTGGATTAAGCCAGAAAATTTACATATTACTTTAGTTCCTCCTTGGTATGAAAAAAATACTTTTGAAGTCATTGCAAAACTTAAAACATTAGAAGGAAATTTTGATAGTTTTGTAGTTAATTTTGATTTAATTGAATATGGCCCAACTAAATTTAGGCCAAGGCTTATTTGGGCTAAAGGAGAGACACCCCAAGAAATTTTAAAATTACAAGAAGAAATTTTAAAATGTTTAAATAAAGGAAAAGAAGAGCGACCATTTAAATTGCATTTAACTTTGGCGCGATTTGATAAATTTAATAATAATTTGCCTAAATTAGATATTCCAATTTTCTGGGAAGAAAAAATAAAAAGTTTTGTATTAATGCGTTCGCATTTATTAAAAACAGGAGCAGAATATGAAATACTTCAAGAAATAAAACTAAAATAATTTGTTTTTATTTTAAATTACTTTTTTATAATATTTTTAATTATTTTTTTTGTTTCTCTTGGCCCAGAAGTTTCTATACATAATATTTTTGTTTTTTTAGCTTCATAATCATTGCCGCCATAAAATAAAGCATCGCCTACAAAAACCATTTTTTTAATTGGAATTTTTAAATGTTTTGAAATTTGTTGGATTCCATAAGCTTTATCAATTCCTTTCTGAGTAATATCAATTGATGTTAGCCCTCCAAGCTTGACTTCAAATTGCGGTAAAAGTTTTTGTAAAAATTTAGCCATTTTTAATCTTAAATTATTATTTTTTTTATTCCATTTTTCTTTAAGTTTTAGGCCGTTGTTTTTTAATTTTTTTACTATATCTTGTCCTAATGCAGAAAAAGTAATTTGTGAACCGCGATTTTCTATGATAGAACCGTAAGTTTTTGTTGGGTGTTTATAATTAAAATAATTAAAAGTTTTATTAAAAGCTTCTAATATTTTTTTAACTTCGCTTGGTTTTAGTTTTAATTCATATATTTTTTGCCACTTGTTATTTTTAAATTTATAAAAGGCTGCGGAATTTGTAGGAAATAAAAATAAATTATTTAAATTTGTTTTTGAACATTTAAAATGATTTAAAAATTGAATTTTAAATTGATTAAAATTACCGCCGCCAATAATAGCAATTTTTTTATAATTTAAAAGATTACAAAGCAAAGCGCTCATTTTTTTATCTAAATTAGATTTGCTTTTGGTTATTGTGCCGTCTAAATCAAAAATAATAACTTTTTTTTCTTTAATTTTGTTTATGAGATTTTGAGTTATCATATTTGAATTTTATAAAAAAATATAGGAAAATAAAAGTGAGATGGCTAAAAAAGACAAAAAACAAATTGAAGAGCCAACAATTCATCGCCTACATCCAGATACCAAAAAAAGCCTTTGGGCGATTGCTTTTTTTGCTTGCGGTATAATTTTAATTTTAGCTGAATTTAGTAAAGCTGGTCCGGTTGGAGATTTTTTATATAAAATTTTGTCATTTTTATTTGGTGCTGGATATTTTATTTTGCCAATTACTTTTTTGGGGATGGCAATAACCTTGATTAGCTCGCAAAAACCAAGATTTATTGGTATTACTATTTTATCAGCCTTAATATTTATTTTATCTTTTTTGGCATTAGTTGAACTTTTTTATCCGCAAAAAGGAGGGGTATTGGGTCTTATTTTAGGATATTTAAAAATTCCTTTTGGGCAAATTGCTGCTGTTATAATTAATATTTTTATTTTAGCTGGCTCTTTGATTGCTGGTTTAAATATTCCAATAAAATTACCGCAAAAAGATAAAAATAAAGAAAAAGAACAAAAAGAAGTTATTGTTAATTTGCCTTTATCAGAATCAAATATTCAAGATAAGCAAGAAAAAGAATCTAAAAATAGTGATGAAAAATTAGAAGAATCAAAAGAAAAAGAAGATATAACCGTGAAAGAAGAATTTAAAATTCCTTTAATTTCAAAATTTAAGAAATCAAATTATCAAAAATTTAGAAATTATGTTCCGCCGCCGCTTGATTTGTTGAAATCTTCGTCAGAACGTCCAACCACTGGAGATTTGCGCGCAAACGCAAATATTATTAAGCGTACTTTAGAAAGTTTTGGAATTCCAGTTGAAATGGGTGAAATTACTATTGGGCCAAAAGTTACACGATATACTTTAAAACCAGCAGAAGGGGTAAAGTTGTCAAGAATTACGGCGCTACACCAAGATTTAGCATTAGCTTTAGCTGCACATCCCATAAGAATTGAAGCTCCTATTCCTGGAAAATCGTTGGTTGGCATTGAAGTTCCAAATAAATCAGCAGCTTTAGTAAGATTGGGCAATTTAATTTCATATCCTGAATTTCAAAAAGCAAATAGTTTAGTTTTTGCTCTAGGAAGAGATGTTTCTGGTGAGCCGGTTTTTCCAGACCTAGAAAAAATGCCTCATCTTTTGATTGCTGGAGCAACTGGTTCTGGTAAAAGTATTTGTATTCATTCTATTTTGATTTCATTTTTATATAAAAATTCTCCTGAAACATTAAAAATGATTTTGATTGATCCTAAAAGGGTAGAATTAAGTATTTATTCTGGCATACCTCATTTAATTTCTCCTGTTATAACTGATAACAAAAAAGCAATTGGAGTTTTTAGGTGGGCCATATCTGAAATGGAAAGGAGATATGAAGTTTTAGAAGCATCAGGAAATAGAGATATTAAAAGTTATAATGCAAATAAAAATAATGAACCAATGCCATATTTAGTAATTGTAGTTGATGAGCTTGCGGATTTAATGGCAAGCTATAGCAGAGAATTAGAAGGTTCTGTTGTGCGACTTGCGCAAATGGCAAGAGCAACCGGAATTCATTTAATTTTATCAACGCAGCGGCCTTCAGTTGATGTTTTAACAGGTTTAATTAAGGCAAATATTACATCAAGGATTGCATTAAGAGTTGCAAGTCAGATTGATTCGCGTACTATTTTAGATATGGCTGGCGCCGAAAAGCTTTTGGGGGGAGGAGATTTACTTTTTGTTTTCGGCGAACTTTCCAAGCCAAAAAGAATTCAGGGAACTTATATTTCTGAAGAAGAAATCAAAAGCGTTATAGATTTTATTGTTAAAAACAATGAATCAATTGATGATGAAGAAGTTTTAATAAATGAAAATAATTTAGAAAATAATAAAAAAGATTTAATTGATTTTGAAAATTTTGTATCCGACGATGAAGATGATGATGAACTTTTGCCTGATGCGATTGAAGTTATAAAACAAGCTAAAAAGGCTTCAGCATCTCTTTTGCAACGTAGACTTAAAATTGGTTATGCAAGAGCAGCAAGGCTTTTAGATATTTTAGAAAATAGAGGTATTATTGGTCCACAAGATGGCGCAAAGCCACGTGAAGTCTATTTAGAAAATATTCAAAACAATGAATGATAATTTAAATATTGAAAATTTAGAATATAAAAATTTTAACGAGTTTGTACAAGAAAAACTTCGTGAAAAAAATTTAAATTTAAAAAGACTTTCAGAATTATCCGGAATTAGTTTAAAAAATTTAGAAAATTTATTAAAAGAAAATTTTAATGATTTGCCAGCTATGCCTTATATAAGGGGTTATTTGATAAATTTGGGGAAAATTTTAAATTTTGATTATGAATATTGGTGGGATTATTTTAAAAACCAACAAGAAATTAAAAAATCTGGATTAAAAGATGAATTGCCCAAAAATCGATTTAAAACAAAATTTGTTTGGAAACCAATATTTATAATTTTAATTTTAATAATTATTGCCTTTTATTTAATTTTTCGATTTAATTTTATTTTTGGTAAACCATCAATAGAAGTAAATATTCCTAATACTTTAATAAATGTGAATAATAAAAATTTTATAATTTATGGTAAGGCAATTTCTGCTCAAAAAGTTTTTATAAATAATCAGGAAATAAATTTAGCTCAAGACGGATCATTCCAAAAAGAAGTAATTTTAGAGCCAGGATTAAATACTTTTGAAATAAGCGCTCAAAAAGTTTTAGGAGGAAAAACAACAATTACTCGCCAGATTTTTTATCAAGAAATTCAGCCCCTAATAAATTCTACAAATACGCAAAATTTTTAAAATAAATGAAAAGTAATAAAAAATTTTTAGTTTTAGAAGGAATTGATGGGAGCGGTAAAACAACACAATTTAATTTATTAATTAATCGGTTCAAAAAAAATAAAATTTTATTTAAAACCTTTGATTTTCCTCAATATGAAAAAGACTCTTCTTTTTTTATTAGGGAATATTTAAGCGGGAAATATGGAAATTTAAATGATATTAGTTCATATCAAGCTTCGATTTTTTATGCTTTAGATAGATTTGATATTAGTTTTCAAATTAAAAATTGGTTAAAACAAGGTTATTTTATTTTAGCCAATCGTTATACTGCTTCTAATTTAGGTCATCAAGGAGCAAAAATAAAAAATGTAAATCAAAGAAA
>CAYMYP010000027.1:0-5665 GCA_964394705.1 uncultured Candidatus Saccharibacteria bacterium
AGGTGGTAATAAAAGTCTCATATTCAATTTGGCTTAAATTTATATTTAAAAAATAAAGCTTTATTTGGACGCGAAACAAAGCGGCGTATTATTTTAGGAACATTTGTCTTGTCTTCAGGATATTATGATGCTTATTATAAAAAAGCCCAAGAAATAAGGACTTTAATTAAAAAAGATTTTGAAGAAGCATTTCAAAATGTAGATGTAATCTTGACCCCCACCTCGCCAACAATAGCTTTTAAATTTGGAGAAAAAAAAGACCCGCTTGCAATGTATTTATCTGATATTTTTACTATTCCAGTTAATTTAGCTGGAGTTCCAGCAATTTCTATTCCAGTTAAAAATTATCACCAAACCAAAGAACTGCCAGTAGGATTTCAGTTAATTGGAAGACATTTTAAAGAAAAAGATATTTTGGGCATTGGCCAGTTTTATGAAAAATTATTTTTAAAAGAAGAATAAAAAAACTTATTTAAAATTTTATTATTCTATTGCGGCAAAGAAGATGAAGGGGTTGTATTAGAATCTATTGGTAATGTTGTTGTGGCTGTTGGTAAAGTTGTTGGTGTCGTAGTTTGTATTTTTGTTTCTTCAGATTTTAATTTTCCAATTAAAGAACTTAAAGATTCATTATTAATTTCACTAATAGTTATTTCGCGAAGCCCTGGAGTACGCATTCCTTTTATTTTAATTTTTTGATTTTTAAATTGATTTAAAACATTTGCCACATCTTTATCTTTGCTATTTTTAATATTAACCATCAAACCAGCTGAAGTTTTTAGCAAATATTGATTTTTTTCATATAATAAATCGCCTTCTAATATAACTTCCAAAGAAGAAGTTGATTGACTAAATAATAAAAGCTGATTTTTTAAATCATTATTTTGATTAAGTAAATCATTGTTTTGTTGCTTTAAATTGTTAACTTCTTGCTGCGTTTGATTAATTGTTTGAGTTAGACTTTTAATTTGACTTTCAAAATCTCCCTGTTGCGAATTAGAAGTTACAAGTTGTTTTTCAATTTTATTTTTATCTAAATATAAAAATACACTTAAACCAATAAGGCCTAAAATAAATAACCCAATTACTACATAAAAAATAATTTTAAATTTTTTATGAGAAGGCTGCATAGAGTTTAAATTTATTTTAACTGGCTGCGACTCAAAAACTGAAGCTTGATTTTTAGAAATTTCTTTTTCCGGTCTATTTTCAATTTTAATCACTTTTTCAGTTTCTCCACCAAACATATCAGGAGAAACAACTTTTTCTCCTTTTTGTTCTTTTTGTGTTTTGGTTAAATCAACAACATTAATAAATTCCTCTTTCTTGGTTTCCACTTTTGGCAATTCTACTGTCTTTGGCGCAATATTAATTTCATTTTTTGCCATTAAAAAAGCTTCTTGAATATCTGCCTCAGTCCAGCCAACATTTAAAAGCGATTGATGAATCTCTCCTTCTTTTGCGCCTCCTTTTATTCGCTCTTTAATATAATTTACTAATTCTTGATTAATCATAATTTTATTATAACATAAAATTTTTAAAATTTAATAAAAAATTATCCACAGAATAATTTTAATTTCTATTTTTTAAAATTTTAATTTTTTTCTTAGATATTTTCCAGTATAACTATTTGCTTTTCTTGCAATTTCTTCGGGCGTACCAACAGCAACAACTTCACCTCCTTTATCTCCTCCCTCAGGTCCCAAATCAATAACCCAATCAACGCATTTTATTACATCTAAATTATGTTCAATAACCACAACAGTATTTCCTCTGTCAACCAATTTTTGCAAAACTTTAATAAGTTGATTAATGTCTGCAAAATGAAGGCCGGTTGTTGGCTCGTCTAATAAGTATAAAGTCCTTCTAGTATCAACCTTGCCTAATTCAGCAGCAAGTTTTATCCTTTGCGCCTCACCTCCAGACAAAGTTGTTGCTGACTGGCCTAATTCAATATAACCCAACCCAACTTCTTCTAAAATTTTTAATTTATCATAAAGCCAAGGAATATCTTCAAAAAATTTAACTGCTTCAAAAACATTCATTTTTAAAACTTCATAAATATTTTTCTTTTCTCTAGTTGTTGATGATTTATATTCAACTTCTAATGTTTCTTTATTAAAACGCTTGCCATGGCAAACTTCACATTCTACAAAAACAGTTGGCAAAAAATGCATTTCAATTGCAATATATCCATGCCCTTCGCAATTTTCACATCTTCCGCCCCTTACATTAAAACTAAATCTGCCAGGTTTATATCCTCGAATTCTGCTATCTTCAGTATTTGCAAAAAGTTCACGAATATAACTCCATGCTCCAACATAAGTTGCTGGATTTGAACGAGGGGTTCTGCCAATTGGCGACTGATCAATATTAATTATTCTATTTATGTATTCTACTCCCAAAATGTTTTTATGCGCTCCAACTTTATAATTTGCATGGTTTAATTTATTCGCCAATGCTTTATACAAAACATCATAAACCAAAGTACTTTTCCCAGATCCTGAAACTCCGGTAATTGCAACAAATCTACCCAAAGGAATATTTACATTAATATTTTTTAAATTATTTTCAGTTGCGCCTATAATTTTTAAAAATGGTCCTTCATTTTTTATTTTTCTTCTTTGTGGAATTTCAATAAATTCTTTCCCAGAAAGATAAGACAAAGTTAATGATTTTGAGTTTTTTTGTTTTAAAACATCGGGCATTGAACCGCTTATTATAACTTCACCGCCATTTTTGCCAGCGCCAGGGCCAATATCAACTAAATAATCAGATGATAAAATTGTTTCCTCATCATGTTCAACAACAATAATAGTATTTCCTAAATCTCTTAATTTATGAAGGGTTTCAATTAATTTATCATTATCTCTTTGATGAAGCCCTATTGTTGGTTCATCTAAAATATATAAAGTGCCAACAAGCCGAGAACCAATTTGCGAAGCAAGCCTTATTCTTTGTGCCTCACCACCAGATAAAGTTCCTGCTTTTCTTTCTAAAGTTAAATAATCTAATCCCACATCAATCATAAATTTTAATCTATTTAAAATTTCTTTTAAGGGAAGTTCTGCAACTTCCATATTAATATCTTTGTTTTTTTGCAGTTTTTCAAAAAAATCATAAGCTCCAGCAATAGACATAGAAACAATATTAGAAATATTTTTACCTGCAATTAAAACGCTTAAACTTTCTGGTTTTAATCTCTTCCCTAAACAGACAGGACAAATTTTTTCCGACCAAACGCTTTCAGTACCCAATCCATGACAAGCAGGACATGCGCCATAAGGACTATTAAATGAAAAAAGTCGAGGTTCAATTTCTGGAAAAGAAAAACTATCATCTGGACAGCTAAATTTAGCTGACAAAGATACTTCGCTATCAGTTAAAATTGTAACAACATCATTGCCATATTTTAGGGCAGTTTCAATGCTTTCTGAAAGACGAGTTCTATTTTCTTTTGCTCCAAAATCAATTCCTGCTGGAATTCTATCTACTACTAATTCAATAGTGTGCTGTTTATAACGAGATAGTTCGATTCTTTCACGCAAAGAATAAAATTTGCCATCAATACGCACCTCCCTAAAACCGGCATTTAAAAAATCATAAAGCAATTGGTAATATTCTCCTTTTCTGCCACGTACTACTGGAGACAAAATTAGCATATTAAGTTTTTTGCCCGCTGACGAATTATTTTTTTTGCTAATTTCAATAGCAATATCAACTATTTCATCTAAACTTAATTTTTTAATTTCTTTACCACATATAGGACAATAAGGTTTGCCAACTCTTGCAAATAAAACCCTTAAATAATCATAAATTTCAGTAATAGTGGCTACTGTTGAACGAGGATTATGCGAATGGCTTTTCTGGTCAATCGAAATTGCTGGCGAAAGACCTTCAATTTCATCAACATCAGGCTTGTCCATTTTTGACAAAAACTGTCTTGCGTAAGCTGAAAGTGATTCAATATATCTTCGCTGGCCTTCTGCAAAAATAGTGTCAAATGCCAATGATGATTTACCAGAGCCTGAAACTCCTGTAAAAACAATCATTTTATTGCGCGGCAATTCTAAATTTATATTTTTTAAATTATGTTCGCGCGCTCCGCGAATTATAATTTTCTCTTGCATTTTTTTATGCCAAAAATACCCCTTGAACTAAATCCTTGGGGGTATATAAAAAAAATTAAAACATAATAAAGAATAAAAATCAATAAATTATTTATGAATTAACGGGAGATTTATTAATTGGAATTTTAATATAAAATTTACTACCTTTACCTTCACCATCAGATTCTGCCCAAATTTTACCATTATGAGCCTCAACAATATATTTTGCTATATAAAGCCCCAAGCCAGTTCCTTTAATTTCTTTTTTAATAGATTCTTCTCGCACAAATTGTCCAAATAATTTTTCCTGTAAATCTTTAGACATCCCTATGCCGCTATCGCTTACGCAAATTAATAAATCATCATCTTCTTTGTAAGCTTTTATTTTAACAAAACCGCTCGAAGTATATTTAATAGCATTATCAACCAAATTTTGTATTACCTGATAAAATCTCAATTTATCTAAATTTATTTCTAAAGATTCTATCTCTGTTTCAAAATTTAAATCTAACTTCTTTTCTTTGGCTAAAAATTCTAAATTTTTCACTACTTCTTTAATTAAATTAATAATATTTACTTTTTCAAAATTTAAATTCATTTTGCCCTCTTCAATTTTGCGGTAATCCATAAATTCTTCAATCAAAACCAAAAGATTATCAATAGAATCTTTGATCTTTTTTGCAAAATCTTTAGCTTCTTTACAAACGCCATCTAGGTTGTTTTCAATCAAATCAGCATAGCCCTTTATTACTGCCATCGGAGATTTTAATTGATGCGAGGCAAAAGAAAGAAATTCTGATTTTAACCTATTAAGCTCTTCTAATTTTTTATTAAGCTCTTCAAGTTTTTCTCTTTGTTTTAATTCTTCCCTCGAGGTTTTTAAAAGAATAAAAGAAAAAATTAAAATTAAAATTAAAATTAAAATTCTAATTAAACTTTCAATAAGTGTTGCGCTTCTTAAAATTTGTAAAGCTGATAAAATAATTAAAACTAAAACAAAAAACTCTGTAATTAAAATTCTAATATTTAAAAACTTAAATTTAATTATCGAATAAAATAATGCAAAAATAAAAGGTAAAGACCAAAGATTTTGTAATATTGTATATTTAGAATCATTAAAAAAATTAGGCAAAATAAAACTAAAAATAATATTTAAAATTAAAGATATTAAAAAACCAAAACCAATTAAATAATTTTTAAATTTTTCTTCTTTGTTTAAACTATTTATTATTTTTTTTATAAAATTTATTAAAGAAGCTATAGTCAAAAATACTAACCATCCACCAAAAAATATAACTCCCCAATTAGTTTGAACATCTTGAATTCTGCCATCAATTGAAATTTTGGTTATTTTTTCAAAGATACAACTTGAAAAGGTTAAAATTGATAAAAAAACAGTTATTAAAAATATAAATTTATATTTTTTAGAAAAATTAGTTTTATTTGTAAAATCTAAATAAGAAAAATGAAAAATAAAAAAAACATACCAAACTGCAAAAAACATATGAATTCTTAAAAAATATAAAGCCCAATTTCCGATATTTGGCAAATTATAT
>CAYMYP010000028.1:0-5606 GCA_964394705.1 uncultured Candidatus Saccharibacteria bacterium
AATTCAATTGTCAAAATTTCATCTTCTAATCTATCAAAATCATATGCCCAAGTTCCAATAAATTGGCCCAAATGCACGCAAGCTCTTTTGTTATAAGGAAAAATCAAAATTGTTTGCGGGCTTGGGCCGCAACTTGGATATTTTAATTTAATTTGATTTAATTCTTGGTTATACATTCCGCTAAGGGTTCCTAAAATATTTGGTCGGGTTGAGGTTTCTGAATTTAGATAAAAAACAATTCCTTGATAGCCCCCCATTGGATTATCTGGATTTGTATCATTTTTATCCCAAAACTTATATTCAGGATTTATTTTTAAAGTAAAATAATATTTTGTTGAGCTGCTTGCTGTGTCTTTAAAAAACACTCCGCCCTCAATAAAACTTTTTGCAAAAACATTAAAATCTTGAGTTGAGCTTAAGCCGTCTTTGTCTTCAACTACAAATTGATAATTATAATTTTTAGCCAATTCATAAATGCGAATAGTAGTTTTAAATTTGTTAGTTTGATTATCAAAACCCGCTTGATTAATTGAAGAATCAAAAATTAAAGTTGTGGTCGGAGTTGTTAATGGAGTAGTTGGATTAGTTGACGAGCTTGAATTGCTATTAGTTGTTGAAGAATTTAAAACTTCAAAAATATAATATCTTATACTTGATGTTTGATTGTTAGCGTCAAAAGATGGCCTCCAACTTATTTCTATTTGTGGGCCATTAATCTCGTAATTGTATTCTAAATTATTAATTTCTGGAGGGTTTCTTGGCTCGGGTAAATTTTGTGAGTTTTGCGGTTTTGGAATTTTTCTTTCTATAAAATCAACTGCTTCGTCATTATCGCAGCCATTTCCCCAAAATTCAGCTTCATTTTGCGGAATAACACATCCATTTTTATAAGCAAGTCTTTCAATTGAGCTTCCTTCAGAAATTTCGCCAAAATTTTCTTTAAATTCTTTATAACTAAATTTATCAATTTCATTATAATCTTTATCTAATAAAATTATTTCTTCAAAATCATTTGGAAGCTGGGTTGAACGAACTGCATCAGCTGGAGTTGTTGAGTTTTGATAATTTGAGAATCCTAAAAGCAAAAATCCATAAGGTTTAATTATGGCTTTATCATTTGAGTTTAAAGTTATTAAATTACTAGTGGATGTACTATTAGTTTTTTTAATTTTTAAAGACCACTGCGTTAAATCAATTTCATTGTTTGTGGGATTGTAAAGTTCAATAAATTCTTTGTTTTCATCAGCTTCCTTTGGATTAAATAAAATTTCGCTTATTAAAATATGGTTAGCAGTTCCATATTCTAAAAACCCCGCATTTTGCGGGGATTGAACTTGGCAATTTCCAGGTTTTTGACATGGAGATGGACAATTAGAAATTTGAAAATCATTAAAATTATTTTGAGTATTTAAAAAAACATCATTGCTTATTTTTCTTTCTAAACTTTGGCCTTGAGATGGATTGGGAGCGCAAGAGCCATTGCAATTTGGGGCATCTCCCCAGCCAATTAAGTCAACGACATCGCCATTTTTATTTTTAAGTTGAATTACATTTGAATCAGTTAAAGTTAAATTTTGTAAAATTATTTGGCTGTTTGGAATTTCTTCTTTTGAAATTACAAAAAAGCTTTTTGCTTTTATGGTTTTTCCTTCAAAATATGTTTTAGAAATTAATGAGCTGAAACTTGTCCCTGTTTTTGTTTTTCTTTGTAAATACCATCCAGTTAAATCAATATCAAAATCATTGGGGTTATAAAGTTCAATAAATCTTTGCTCAGATGGAGAAATTTGAATTTCAGTAATTAAAATTGGCTGCGCGCTTGAAGCGGTTGTTGTTTGTGATGTTTGGTTATTTGTTGTAATATTTGTTGTAATTATTCCTCCGCCGCCTCCATAACTTAAAATAGAATTTTCTTTATTTGGAGTACCTCCGCTTACATTAGAATTTTGCCATTCTAAATTTGGCTTTCGCTCCATTGTGCGCCGAGTTTGAGATTCGCCAGCTAGCCAATTTGGATTTGCAATTGCTTCATCAATTAAATTGCAATTTTGATCGAAAAGACGAAGCCCTTCATTAGTATTTGAAAGCGCTCCAACATAAATTAAGTCAGCTGAAATATTTGGCAAAGTATTGTCATCAGTGCGTTCTAAAATTACAAAAGCGCCTGGTTTAATTTTTGTGTTTTTTAAATTGGAAAGATTAATTTTAATTTGATTATCTTTGTCAATGATTTGAAAGCCAGACAAATTAATTTCTTGATTAGATATATTTTTTAGCTCAATCCATTCATCATTTGAACTTTGCGGTGTGCCCATCCAAGCAATTTCATTAAAAATTATTGGAGATTGTTTTGGATTTTGGTTAGTTCCAAATGAGCAAAAAGAAATGTTTTGTTTTGTTTGATTTGCGCTTTGCAATTCTTTTTCAGGTTCTTTTGTTTTTCCATCTTCTGTTGTGGTTGGAGTTGTTGTTTGGTTTTGGTTTGGCGTGTAAGGCACAAAAGGCTCTTCTGGTTCTTCTATGTCAGTTTGAGTTAGTTGTGTTGTTGAGGCGGTTTGAGTTTTATTTGCTTTAGAATCGGAGGTGGTTTTAGAATCTGAGGCAGGTTGAGTAGTAGTTTGGTTTGTTTGATATTGATTTTGCGATTCAAGAGGTATTTCAATTGTATTTTGATTTTTTTGAAAAACAAAGTTTGTAAAGTCTTTTAAGGTTTGCGATGTTTGGCTAAAGAAATTAGTAATAGAATTCCAAGCTCCTGAAACAGCATTTTGCGCTAGCGCATAAGTTTTTTGCCAAAAACCTAATTCTTTTTCTAAATACTCTGGATTATTTTTATTGCGTTCTGCTTCTTTTAAAAACAAATTAATTACACCAGCGCCATGGGTTACTGCTTTAGTTGAAAGGCGGGACCAGTAGGAGGACATTATTATTTGGCGATCAAGTTTGTTTTCTGTATTTATTTCTATTATTTTTGTTTGCCCCAAAGCAATTGGATATGGACCGAACTCTTTATCTTCTAATATTAAATAACTTCTACCATCTTCTAATATTCTTGCATAATCCGGCTGTGGTTTATCATACCCACTTTGTATTCCAATTGTATCTTTGCTATAAAAATTATTATTAGAATAAGTTGCTATTGAATCAAAATAAGAATTTAAATCAGGCAATATAACTGGTTTTTGAGATAATAATCTATTTTTTAATTCTTTATCGGGGTTTGATGTGGTATATTTGCTTGTGTAATTTTCATAAGGACTATCTTCTGGATGGGGATCGTTTCTTGTGTGATCAGGTACAGAAGCATCTTCAATTAAATGCAAAATATGGCCAAAAGTATACATTGCTTTTTCTTTTTGGCCTTGGATATAAAATTTTAAAGCTCTTTTCCAAGTATAATCAGTTTCAGTTGTAATATTTTCTATTTTTTTGCTTTGAATTGCAGTTAAAATTGAAGCAATAAAAGTTGTTGTTTTATATAAAGGATTATTTTGATTATTTGAATCATTTGCCCACTCTTTTGATTTTTGCCAATTGCCCAATCTATAAAATGGGTCAATTTTAGCATCTTCTGTAAGCCCGCGGTTGTAGACAGGATCATAAAAATGGTTCATCCAGCGAGGCGGTTCATCTTCTTTTCTTGAGCCATCAATTAAATAAGGAATTAAGTCATCACTAATTTTATTTGAAAAATTTTTATTATAAAAATCAACAATTTCTTTAGTTAAATAAGCATGAGTTTCAATATCATAAGCAAAAACAGGTTTTATAAAACCGCTAAATAAAAATAATAAAATTAAAATTACATACTTTCTATTTTCCATACGCCGGAAAATTTGTTGAAAATCATATCAATATCTACCAAGACATTTCCGCTTTCATCTTTCACTGTAAAAACATAATAATCTTTGCTAATTGCAGCATTTTTATCTGGTTTAACTTTTAATAAAATATTTACAATTTTTCCTATTTCTCCTTTTTCTTTGATTTTTCTTAACCCCTCTTCCCATTCTTTTCTAGTTAGGTAATATTCGCTTTTTTCATTTGTATTTAGCGCAAAATATTTACTTGCAAGTTCTATATCTTCTTTTTGCAGAGCTTCAATAAACATTTGAAGAGTTTCTTCTGGAGTTTTGCCTCCATAAGTATCATTTTTCATTGCTTCTTCATAGCGCTTTTCCCAGTTTAGATAGTTTTGGTAATTTTCAAGTTGTTGTTGGTTAAATTTATTTTGTTTGTATTTTTTATAAATCAAAACAGAGGAAAAGATAACTAAAACAATTAAAACAAAAATAATTCCAAATTTTATAAATTCTTTTTTGGTGTTTTTGATACTTTCTTGATTTTCTGGTTTTTGTTGTTTAAATAAATTGTCTTCTGGCATAATTATTTGCAATTACATACTTTCTATTTTCCATACGCCGGAAAATTTGTTGAAAATCATATTTATCTGAAGACCAATACTTCCATCTTTATTGTGGTATAAGAAGATATAATAGGGGTCAAATGTTTTTTTGGCTTCATTGTAATTTTTTAAATCATCAGCCATTTTTCGTAATTTATTTTCATTTTTAACTTTATTTAAAAGATTTATCCATTTTTGATCAATTGTGCCGTCATCTTTTAGCGCAAAATATTTACTTGCAAGTTCTATATCTTCTTTTTGCAGAGCTTCAATAAACATTTGAAGAGTTTCTTCTGGAGTTTTGCCTCCATAAGTATCATTTTTCATTGCTTCTTCATAGCGCTTTTCCCAGTTTAGATAGTTTTGGTAATTTTCAAGTTGTTGTTGGTTAAATTTATTTTGTTTGTATTTTTTATAAATCAAAACAGAGGAAAAGATAACTAAAACAATTAAAACAAAAATAATTCCAAATTTTATAAATTCTTTTTTCTTATTTTTAGGATTTTCAATTAAATTTTCTTGGCTTTGAATTTTTTCTTGGATTTTTTGATTTTCTTCTGCCATAATTTTTTTAAAAAATAAATAAAAACTTTAAATTAAAAATTATTATAACATTTTTTTTTGATTTTTTTCTAAAAATTGTGGATAACCGCAGATGTTCGACTCTGCATTTGAAAATTTTAAAATTATTGACAAAAATAAGTTAATATTATTATAATACGGCTAATGCTAGAAAATAATAATTTATACAATAACATCTTAAAAAAATCATTTGAGATTTCATACGCACTTTGCCGTATAAGCCAAAGCATTAAAAACCGTTCTTTTTCTAATATTTTTGAAGAGCAAGGAATAAAATTGTTAAACAGCGCTGTTTCAAAAGATATTAATCAAATTAAATTATCAGCCTTATCAATAGAATATTTTCTTCATTTAGCGCATGCAATTAATTTATTAAGCAATATTGCAACTGAAGCAATAATTAATGAATTAAATAATTTAAATAAATTAGTTAATGAATATGAAGCAAAAGAATTTGTTTTAGATATTGATATTTCAAACATTTTAAAAACAGCTCAATCTAAAAGCAAAGAAGTTGTTAATTCGGCAATGAATTCGGCAATAGCAGAGAATTCGGCAATAGAATTCGGCAATGGAACTCAGGAATTCGGCAGTAAAAAAGAATTCGGCAATGAATTCG
>CAYMYP010000029.1:0-5584 GCA_964394705.1 uncultured Candidatus Saccharibacteria bacterium
AAGGATTTATGCTTAAACTTATTTTGTATTTTTTATTTTTACTTAAAGATACGGCGTATATTATTTGAGGTGCTAAATAAAATGGAGCATATCTTAAATTATATTTTGTTTTGGTTAAATCAATAAAAGCTAATTTATTGTTATAAATTTTTAAATTTTTTTTATAAAAATTTAATGCTTTTTTTCTTATTTTTTCATCTTTTTTGATGAAATTTTTAATTTGTTTTAAAGATGCAATTTGTTTTAGACTTTTTGAGGTCATTATTGGAATTAACCATTTTAATATTTTTTTATTATTACTTATAAAAAGGGTTATTTTAAACGCTGGATTTTTTATAAAAATAGTATCTTTTGGAGATTTAAAGCCAGCGCTATCAATTATATCTCCCCAATAACATAAATTTTTTATATTTTCATTTAATTTATAATTAAAATTCTTTTTTAAATGGTTGGCAATCAATGTTACACATGATTTATTATTCGTATTAAAAACATGAAATTTTGTTTGTTTAAAATTATTTTTCCACTTTTTTTCTATAAAGGTAGTAGGATGATGATCAAACCACATATAAGCTTGGGGATGATATTTAAAATCTACGATTATTGCTAAATCTTTTAATTTCTTTTTTCTCCACTTGGCATTAGGATATTTTTCGTAATTTACAATCTCAAATCCAGATATTTTTTTATTATTGTTTTTCAAAAAATCATAAATTATGGCGGCGCTTGCATAGCCGTCAAAATCATTATGAAAATAAATATAATATTTTTCATTGTTTTTATTCATTTTTTATTTTAATATCTCAATTCCGGGCAATTTTTTCCCAGCTAAATATTCAAGCATTGCTCCTCCTCCTGTTGATATAAAATCTATTTTTTTATCTAAATTATATTTTTTTAAAAACATTACTGTTTCTCCGCCACCAATTAATTTAAAAGCTTTTTTATTTTTAACAATTGCTTTAGCAATTTTTAATGTTCCTAAATGAAATGGTTTTTGTTCAATTTTTCCCAGTGGTCCATTCCAAATAATTGTTTTTGCTAGTTTAATTTTATTTTTAAAATTTTCAATTGTTTGCGGTCCAATATCTAAAATTTGGTTTTTATATATTTGGAAATCTTCTGGTAAAATTATTTTTTTTGAATTTATAAATTTTTTAATTTCTTTAAATAGTTTTATGTCATTTTCATATTTTGAATCATAAATATTTATTCCTTTTAGATATAAAAATGTATTAGCACTTGCACCTCCTATTAAAATAAATTTAGCTTTATTTATAAAATTTTTTATTACTCCTAATTTATCTTTAGCTTTTGTCCCACCTAAAATTAAAACCAATGGTTTTATTGGATTTTTTATTGCTTTATCTAAAAACAATATTTCTTTTTCTAGTTCTAATCCGACAAAGCTTGGTAAAAATTTTGGTATGCCTGTTATAGAGCTTCCATTTCTGTGGTTTACTGCAAAAGCATCATTTACAAAATAATTTCCTAATGAAGCTAATTGCTTTGCTAATTTATTGCTATTTTCTGATTCTTCTTTTAAAAATCTAATATTTTCTAATAAAAATATTGATTTTGGCGGAGCTGCATTAATTTCTTCTTTTATCTTTTTAAAATTAAAGTGATTTATAAAATTTATTTTTTGCTTAAGTTTCGATTCTAAATATTTTACTTGTTTTTTCAAACTTAATTTTTCATCAAAATTTTCTGGTCTGCCCTTATGACTAATAATAATAATTTTATCTGCATTTTTTATCAAAAATTTTATTGTTTCTATGCTTTTTTCAATTCTCCATGAATCTTTTGTATTAAAGTCTAATCTTAAAATTGCAATTCCTTTTAAGTTTTCTTTTTTTGTTTTACTTAGAAATTTAAGCATTTTCTTTTTTGATATGATTTAAAATAAAATTTTTATCATAAAATACTTTTTTCCCAGGATTGAAAATGTTTTTTGGATCAAATATTTTTTTAATTTCTTCAAATATTTTAATTATTTCAGGTTTATACATTTTTTCAAGATAAGGAGTTCTGATCATGCCATCGTTATGTTCGCCACTGATTGATCCACCATATTTTATTATTAAATCATAAACTTCATCCATTATTTTTAAAATTAAATCTCTTGATTCTTGATTTCTTAAATCTAAAAGAGGTATTATATGGAAATTTCCTTCTCCGGGATGACCTGCAATAGTATATATTAATTTATCTTTGTGATTTTCTAAAATTTTATTTATTTTTGGTAATATTTCAGGTAAATATTGTGGTTTTATTACAAAATCATCTATAAATGGGGCAGCTGTTCTGTTTTTTATTGCTCCATGCAAAAGTTTAAAACTATATCTTCTGATAGTCCAATACTTTTCTGCTTCTTTTTCATCTTTAATAATTTTATATTTAACATTATATTTATTTAGTATTTTTCTAAAATTTTCTATATTGCTTTCTAATTCTTTTTCATCATCATCAGTAAAATTTATTAAAAGTATCATTTTAGGAATACCATTAGTAATTGTTAAATATATTTCAGGCATAAATTTTAAAAATAATTTTAGTGCGTTGCCTTTCATCATTTTTATTATTTGAGGCAAAAATTTTATTGCAGTAGATAATGTTTTATCATCAAAGGATTCTATGCTTTCCGGATTAAATTTTAATATTTCATTTACTATATGAGGAGCTGTTTCAATATTTTTTAAAAAAACTGCAACAAGTTTTTTATAATTTGCTTCTTTAATTAAATTTAATTTAGCTTGAGTTACTAAGCCTAATGTTCCTTGAGCTCCTATAAAAATCTGGCCTAAGTTAAAAGTTTTATTTTCTTTATTTAATATATTCCAAATATTATATCCTGTTGAATTTTTAGAAACTTGTGGTTTATTTTGTTGGACCAAATTATAATTTTTTTCAATCAAATTATAAATTTTCTTATAAACATATCCTTCAAAATTTTTTTGATTTAGTTTCTGATTAAGATCTTCTTGATTTAGAAGACAAAATTCATATTCATTTCCATCTTGTAATATTGCTTTTAAAGATATTACATGTTTTTCAGTCTTGCCGTATTTTAATGTTCTTTCTCCTCCAGAATTATTTGAAATCATTCCACCAATCGCGCATAAATCTTTTGATGCAGGATAAGCAGGATAAAACATTCCATATTTTGATATTTCTTTTTCAAGATCTCTAAAATATACTCCTGGCTCAACTATTGCATATTTTTCTTTTTCGTTTATTTCAATTATTTTATTAAAATATTTTGTAAAATCTAAGATTATTGAATTGTTTAGTGGGCCGCCACTCATATCTGTACCAGCAGATCTTGGAGTAATTGAAATATTATTATTTTCATTTGCAAATTTAATTATTTTTTTTAAATCAGTTATAATTTTTGGATAAATTACTGTTTTTGGTATTACTTTAAAAATAGAATAATCAGTACTATAAGTATTTAATGTTTTTTCGTCATCTAAAACATCTCCTTCTATTTGATTTTTTAAATCTAAAATATTGTTCATTATTCTCTTAATCTTCTATAAATTTCTGATTCTACTTCTTCTTTGGGTGTTCCATATTTTAATCTTGAATATTCTTTAATTTTTGTAATTTTTTCTGATGAGCCTTTTTGCCAAGAAGTGGTGAGTATTTTAATATTAAATGGTTTTGATGTTTGGCCATTAATTAAAATTTTTACATAAGCATTTAAATTATCAATATTTGTTAAATCATTTATATCAAAAACAGGTTCAAATTGTTTCACTAAAAATTCAGCATCTGGTACACCGACCCTAAAAACAATTTGACTTCCAACATTTCCAAAAATAGAATCTCTTATTTTTTCTGTTAATTGAGCTATAAATTGATGTGCAATAATTAAACTTAATCTATATTTTCTTGCTTCAGATAAAATTGTAGAAATTGAATCAGTTGAAAAGTTTTGAAATTCATCAATATATAAATAAAAATCTTTTCTTTGCTCTTGTGGCAAATCTCCTCTTGATAATGCTGCCATTAAAATTTTCCCTGTAAAAATCATTCCTAAAAGCCCAGCATTTATATCTCCAATTTTGCCTTTCGCTAAATTTACCAAA
Organism: uncultured Candidatus Saccharibacteria bacterium; assembly: GCA_964394705.1. GTDB lineage: Bacteria > Patescibacteriota > Minisyncoccia > UBA6257 > 2-01-FULL-56-20 > CAYMYP01. Next base: position 4,095 of record CAYMYP010000029.1, read on the forward strand.
AGAATTTTGCTCTCATCCATTATCTTTCTAAAATTAAAAGCTGATTTTGCTTGCCCAATAATTGGACGTATGTAATCATTGGCAATAAAATTATTAAATTTAGAAGTAATATATGGTGTCATATTTGCTAAAGATGCCTCGCCGCCAACTTTAATAGCTTCTTTTTCCCAAAAATCAATTACAACAGGGTTTGTAATTCTTAAAAGTTTTCTTTCGCGATATTCGTCATCAGTAAATACTCGCGGCACCTCTACTAAAGTTGCATCTTCATTTGGCATATCCTCCATAAGCAAAAGTAGAGCATTTCTCATATATTGTTCAAACATCGGGCCCATTGTTTCTTGAGAAAATAATTTATTAAAAATACTTTGCATTTCATTAATAATAAAAGTTTTTTCTTCTGGTTTTGAAAAATCATATTCTAACATATTTAATCCTAGGGGTCTTTCTAAATTACTAGGGTCAAAATAAATTACATCATCTAGTTTTTCTTCTGGTACAAAACTTAATGCATTTTCAACTAAATCTCCATGGGGGTCAATTACTGCAATTCCTTTGCCGTTTTTAATATCTTCAATAAACATATTTGCTAAAAGCGTTGACTTACCAGTACCAGTTTGTCCAATTAAATAAATATGTCTTCTTCTGTCTTCATCTGTAATATAAACAGATTTTCTTTCTCCCCTAAAAGAACTTTCTCCTATTAATATTCCTTTTTGTGGTAAATCAGGAGGAGGTGGGGCTTCTTTTGATTTTAGCCATTTTATTTTTGGTGTATCTGTTGTTGTTGTGGGCAAATGGAAAAAACTTGCTATTTCTTCGGTTGATAAAACCATTGATTTTGAAGGATCAAAATTTCTGAAAATAAAATCATATAAAATTTTATCTTGTTTTTTAAGTTTTATGATCTTAAAATCATTGCGTTTAGGAGTGGAAAATTGTTTAAATCCTGTTAAAATAGAGCTTAAAATATCTTCAGCTTGAAATTGAGTTGGCGCTGAGGCTACAATTCTTAAATTAACTTCAAGAAGGGGTTTATTTAATTTAGATTCTACAGCTTTTATTGCTTCTTCATCTAAAATTTTTTCTTTTTTTTCTTCTTGGGGTGGATTAAAAACTTCTGTAAAATCAGATAATTTAAGATCAAATAATTTTTGATTGAAAATTTTATCAGCAGATATTCCTTGTTTTAGGGCTTTTAAATTATTTGTGATGATTTTTTTAAATTTTTTATCTGCTGGTTTAATAATTAATTGCAGCGCTGCGCCTTCCCCAATTTCATTAATTTTTGAAAATGCTCCAATTATTGCGTTCATGGTATCAATTCCTATTTCTTGGTAAGTCCTTATTGGTAAAGAAAAATTTTGCGAAAGTGTTATATATGCAGAAGCTGTAAAACCATTAGGATTAAAAATATTGTAATCGTCATAAATTCTAATTACGCTTGCTCCTGGCCAAAAGCTTTGAATTTGTTTTAATGCTATTTCGCT
>CAYMYP010000030.1:0-5536 GCA_964394705.1 uncultured Candidatus Saccharibacteria bacterium
AAGCGCACTCCTTTATTAAAAAATCTTTTCTTCTTTCAGTATTTATATTTTTATTCTTTCCTGTATTTTTTGCAATATATAAAGCTTTATCAGCTAATTTAAAAACTTTGTTAAAATCATCGGTTTTAGCAAAATCAGCAACTCCGCCGGAGATTGCAATTTTTAAAATTCCTAATTTTGTTTTTATTTTTTTGTCCTCAACTTTTTTTCTTATATAATCAGCTATATTAAAACCATATTTTTTGTTGCATCTTACTAAAAATACTACAATTTCTTATTCGCGATTTTATTTCTTTTGCTAAAATTTTTAAAACTTTATCTCCAATATTATGGCCAAAAGTGTCATTAATTTTTTTAAATTATCAACATCAAACACAATTAAAGCGCACTCCTTTATTAAAAAATCTTTTCTTCTTTCAGTATTTATATTTTTATTTTTTGATAATTCTTTTATAAATTTTTTTGCAAGATCCAAAAAGCCTCTACGATTATAAATTTGAAGCAATGGATCTTTGTAAGCAATATTTTCAAGTTTTTTTATTTTTTTTAAAAGAGACTGAATATTTGGTTGATGCATTATAAAATTATATTTTCATTCCGCGCAAAGCTGCGATTCTTTCTTCAATTGGAGGATGAGTCATAAAAAGTTTATGAATAAATGACAAACTTTTGCCCTTAAATGGATTTGCAATCCAAAGATGCGCATTAGCATCTGAGGCAACGCGCATTCCTGTATTGTCTTTTGCAATTTTTTCTAAAGCATTTGCAAGGCCATCTGGATAACGAGTAATTAAAGCGCCAGTTGCATCAGCTAAAAATTCACGTCTTCTTGAAATAGCAAGTTGAATAAGCAATGCTCCTAAAGGAGCTAATATTGCCAAAATTACACCAATTAAAGCAACAATTCCGCTATTATCCGAACGATCATCTCTGCTTTTGCCCCAAAAACTCATTCTTAAAAACATATCAGAAATCATTGAAATTATTCCAGCTAAAACAACTGCAACCGTTGAAACTAAAATATCTCTATTGCCAACATGAGCAAGTTCATGCGCCAAAACACCTTCTAATTCTTCGTTTTCTAATTTTTGCAGCGCTCCCTGAGTTACAGCAATTGCCGCATTTTTAGGATTTCTTCCAGTCGCAAAAGCATTAATTTGAGTTTCAGGAATAATATAAATTTTTGGCAGCGGCAATCCTGCAGTAATACAAAGATTTTCAACCATATTATATAAATATGGATTTTCTTCTTTGGTTATAGGTTTAGCTTGTGCCATTGATAAAGCAATTTTGTCAGAATACCAATAACTAATAATGCTTGATGCTATGCTAAATATAGAAGCAATATATAAAATATAAATATCTTGAAAAATATAGGAAAAGACCCAACCTAATCCTATAACTAAAATCAAAAATGAAGAAAAAAGCAAAAATGTTAATCTAATATTTTTTTCTTGTTGTGTATATAAAGATGCCATTTAATTAAAAACTAACTTTAACTGGTTCTTTAGCAGCTTCTTCTGTTTCAAAAAATTCGTATTGGCCAAATCCCAAAGATTTAGCAATTAAATTGGTTGGAAATTTTTCAATCATTGTATTAAAATCTCTTACATTTGTATTATAAAATCTTCTTGCTGCCTGAATTTTGTTTTCGGTATCAGTTAATTCATCTTGAAGTTTTAAGAAATTTTCATTTGCTTTAAGCTGAGGATAATTTTCAGAAACAGCAAACAAAGTTTTTAAGGCATCTGATATCATATTTTCAGCTTGCGCTTTTTTACGAAAGTCGCTTCCCGCTTCTAAAATTGCTGAACGTGCTTTAGTAATGTTTTCTAAAACAGTTTTTTCATGCGCCATATAACCCTTTACTGTTTCAACTAAATTAGGAATCAAATCAAATCTTCTTTTGGACTGCACTTCTATGTCTGATGCCGCTTCTTTTACTCTATTTTTTAAAGTAATTAAGCGGTTATAAACATAAATAAGCCATAAAACAACTATAGCGACTATAATTAATAAAATATTTAATAAATTAATTTGCACAATTTTATTTTAAATGACCTTTTTAAAATTTTAACAAAAAAATATGGATTGTAAAGGAGCAACGCAAAACCCGTTATTTTGTATTAAAAATATAAAAAGGAGTTGTTTTTTGTAAATGTCCTTAAAAATAAAACTTTCTAAAATTACAATTTGCAAATCAAAAAATTTTTATATTTTGTCTTAAAGCCTTAAAGTTTGAATGATTAAATAATTACCACATTGACTAAAAAATAACAACTTTGCTAAAAATAATATTTTTACTAAAATACTCCTATGCCAAATACCCCAAAAACCTGGATAGAAATAAAAAGCCTTGCCATTAAAAACAATATAAACCAATTTAGAAAAATAATTCCTAAAAATTGTCTTTTAATGGCAGTTGTAAAGTCAAATGCTTATGGCCATGGATTAATTGATTTTTCAAAAATTGCTAATAATTTTGGGGTTGATTGGTTTGGGGTTGATTCTGTGGTTGAAGCAGAAAAATTACGTAAAAAAGGAATTAAAAAACCAATTTTAGTTTTAGGATATACTCTAAAAGAAAAAATTAATGATGCTATAAATAAAAACATTTCATTAACCATTGCTGATTTTTATGCGCTTAAAAATTTAAAAAATTTACAACAAAAAAACAAAAAACGATTAAGGATCCATTTAAAAATTGACACTGGAATGCATAGGCAAGGATTTTTAATAAAAGAAATAAAAGATGCAGCCAAAATTTTAAAAAAACTTAATAATTTTTTAATAATTGAAGGCGTTTATACACATTTTTCTTCTGCAGCAAACCCATTATTTTTGAGCGAAACAAAAAAACAAATTAAAAATTTTAATAAAGCCATAGAAATTTTAAACTCTTTTGGCTTTTCTAATTTTTTAAAACATGCAGCAGCAACTTCTGGAACTTTAATTTATCCAGAAAGTCATTTTGATTTAGTGCGCATTGGCATTGGCCTTTATGGATATTTTCCGTCAAAAGAGACAAAAGAATTTTTTGAAAACAAAATTAATTTAAAGCCTGTTTTGTCTTGGAAAACAATTGTAGCTCAAATAAAATATTTGCCCAAAGGAAGCAAAATTGGCTATGATTTAACAGAAAAATTAAAGCGTGATTCAAAAGTCGCGCTTTTGCCAATTGGTTATTGGCATGGATATCCACGAGCCTTGTCTAGCATTGGAAAAGTTTTAATAAACGGCAAAGAAGCAAAGGTTTTGGGTAGAATTTCGATGGATATGACAAGCGTTGATGTGACGGATATTAAAAATATAAAAATAGGAGATGAGGTAGTTTTAATTGGTAAAAGCAGAGCATTGTTTAATTCTGCTGATGATTTAGCTAAATTTGGGAATACTATAAATTATGAAATTCTAACAAGAATAAATCCACTGATTAAAAGAGTTGTTATCTAATAAATATTGACTTTTTTTAAAAAATATTTATTATATAATAAGCATTTTGACATTTTGAAAGGAGAGTGGAGATTGTTCTCTCAAAGCATAGCCCAAAGCATAGTCAGAGTCTTAATTGTTGGCGTAAAAGCCAGCAATTTCGACGACGCCATTAAGAAAAACCCCAGAATTTTTTTTTGGAAGACTGAAGATGTCAAAAATAAACCCAGTCTTCCTCCGGTCGACGTTGTGATTTTTACAAGGTTTTTGAGCCATGCAGTTCGGGAAAAGGTTATTGAGATGGCTCAAAAACAGGGGATTAAGTTTTTTAGACATGTTTTCGGCACTGGAGAAATCAGGAGATTTCTCCTAAACAATGGGATATTAGATCTCGGGACTCGAGATCAAGATAAGGATTCTGAGGGATCAAAAGAATTGATCTTTCAGAATCAAGGAAAGGAGATGGCAATGTCCGACCAAGAGTGTGAGACAAAGAGTTTCAAAAGAGGCGAGCTTCAAGTCTTTGTTGAAAAAAATTTCAACAAAGATTCCTCCTCTGTCAAAGAGGAAGCTAAGAGAATTTACTCTTTGGCCCTGGAGATGGGATATGTCCCCAAAATGAGTTCAATCCAGGCAATTATTTATAAACTAAAGAGGGGAGATAAACAAAAAAATAACCCTCCGCCACGGCAGTCTCAAGCTATCAATAAAATCGAAAAGACAGTTCAGGATTTTCTTGATAGTATTGAGGTTGTTAAAATGGCAGCTGAAGATTTGCTTGATAAATTAAAGACTCTTGAGCTTATAGAAGAAGCGTTTGAGAGTCTTAAAAAGTAGTTTTTAAGGCCCGCTATAAACGGGCCTATTTTGTTTTTGATATATATAAAAATTTTCTAGAAAAATTTCTTTGGGTTTTTTATTTGGAAATTTAAATTGAAAAGTAATTACTTTAGCATCTTTTTTAATTTGAGCAAATAACCATTTTTCAATTGAGGCCAAAAATTTAGGCGTTAAATATAAATAAATATAATCAGCGTTTTTAATGTCGGCTTCTTTTAAATTTTTATTAAAAAAATTTGCGTTTTTAATCCTCTTTATTTTTTTAAAAAAATTTGCCCACCAAACCAGTAGGGGGTTAATTTCATAACCAAAACAATTTAAGCCTTTTTTCGCGGCTAAAAAAACAATTTTTCCACTTCCACAACCAAGATCTATAAAAGTTTCATTTTTTTTAAAATTATATAATTCAAAAAATTTTTCAACCGTTTTTTTATTAGAACCAACAAAAGGAATTTTAGTTTTAATACTATAATAAATATTAAAAATTAAATATGCGCTTAAAAATATAATGATAATTATTAAAAGCAAATAAACTAAAATTATAAACAACATTTATTTTATAAATTTTTTAAAAATTATATAAAGACCCGGGAAATTTTCGTAAATACGCTCTCTAATTAATTTTTTTAATGTCTTTTAAAATTTCAAAAGCGTGAGTTTCTGGATCTACATTTGGATAAACTTTAAAAATTTTTCCATTTTTATCAATTAAATATGTTATTCTTAAAATTCCTTCTTTTATAATTCCAAAAGATTTTTTCTTGCCCCAGGCTTTATATTTTTTAATAACTTCTTTTTTTGTGTCCGATAAAAGCGGAAATTTTAAATGATATTTTTCAGCAAATTTTTTATGCGATTCAACTGAATCAGCTGAAATTCCCAATACAATAACTCCATATTTTTTTAGTTCTTCTAAATTATCTCGGAAGCTACATGCTTCTTTGGTGCATCCTGGAGTATTGTCTTTGGGATAAAAATATAAAACAACCCAATTTCCTTTTAGGCTTTTAAGAGTCCATAAATTATTATTTTGATCAAACAACTTAAAATCCGGCGCTTTTGTTTTTTGTTTAAGCATAAATTAATTATAGCAAAAAATAAAAATTATGAAATTTTTGATTTTTATTTATAATATTTTTATGCCAGAGCTTCCAGAGGTAGAAATTACAAAAAATAAACTAACTCCCATTTTAAATAAAAAAATCATTGATTTTTGGACTGATAAAAAAATTAATTTTAAGATTAGCTCTCCAGATTTTATTAA
>CAYMYP010000031.1:0-5392 GCA_964394705.1 uncultured Candidatus Saccharibacteria bacterium
TAAAGACATTAAAAGCAAAATGATTACTACCCCCACCATTATTTGTCCATTTTTTTGTTGTAAAATGTTTTTAATTTTTATCATTTTATCTTAATCCAATTTTAAAATTGCTTTTTTCTTCGATTTCATTATTTTGAGAAAAATTTGATGTTTCTAAAATTATTTCTATTAAATTTGCATCTTTGGGATTTGAAGTATTATAAATAAATGATAAATTTTTAATTTTGTTGCTAACTAAAAATGTGCCTGATTTTCTTGATGAATATAAAGATGCTAAAATTTTTTTATAAAGTGAAATTGGAGGAGTTGAAGTATTTGTATAAAAAACAATAGTATCATAGCTTCCTGGCAAAATATTTTTGGAATCATCAATGCTTCTTAACTGCAAAATCAATGTTGTGGTATTTGTCGTAAATATGGTTGAGTCTATTGAAGTTGTAGTAAGAATTAATTGAGATTGTTTTATATGATTTTTAAGTTGTTCAATAGTTTCGGAATGATTTCTTTTTATAATTGATGAATAAAGACTTTTGGGGAAAATTGTGCCATATTCTTTGTATATATTAAATATTGTTATAATTCCAATACTTAAAATTGTAAATAAAGATAAGGTAAGTATCGTTTCAATTAATGTAAATCCGCTGTTTCCTTTTTTTAAATTATATTTTTTCATTGATTTTTATAAATAACAGAATCAATTTGATAAGAAGATGTGGAATTGTTTTGTTGCCATTCTACTTTAACTATAATATGAGTTAAAGAACTTGTTGATAAATAATCTTCTCTAAATATTGTACCTTTACCTTGGGGCAAATTTAATAATTCATTATCATCAAAAGTGCTTGTTCCATTTGGCGGCAAATTTGAAAAATTAGTTTTTTTTAATTCTTCTGTTTTAGATAAAGCAATTTTGCTTGCAATAATATTAAGCTTCATTATTTTTACTGTTCTTTCAAAATAAAATACTTGAAGCATTATTGATAAAATTATTACTAAAAGGCTTGTGGTTATAAGCGCCTCTATCAAAGAAAAGCCTCTATTTTTAAGAAGAAATTGTTTGAACGGATGCATATATTAATTGAATTGTAGCTAGCGCTATAAATCCGACTATTACGCCTAATACAATCATAAGAACTGGTTCAACTAATTTAGAGAAATTATTTAAAAAATTATCTATTTCTTTTTCTAAAAAACCAGAAAGTTGTTTAAATATATTCGATATCTGGCCAGTTTCTTCGCCAACACTAATTACTTGTTCTATAATAGGGGGATAGAGATTTTTAAATTGGCGGATTGCTTCAGATAATTGTTTTCCTTCTATAATTTTTGATGACATAATAATAAGAGATTCGCTATAATAAGTTGAAGATATTGTTTTTGATGTTATTTCAAGAGCTTTTGGTGTAGGGATGCCAGAATTTAAAAGAGATGAAAATGTTCTTATAAATTGTACTGTATTTATTTTTTGAGTTAAATCTTTGATAATTGGAAGTTTAAGCCAAAGCCAGTCAAAAAATCTTTTTCCACTTTTTGTTTTTGCCCAAATAAAAATAAATAAAATTATAAAAAATAATCCTCCTAAAATATAAGTAATATTATTTGTTGTAAAATGAATGACGCTAATTAAAATTTTTGTTGTTGTTGGAGTTTTAACCTTTAATGATTCGTAAACTTTTAATATTTTAGGGAATACAAAAAATACAATAAATACAGTTACTAAAATCATTATTGATACAATAATTATTGGATAAGTTATTGCTCCTTTTATTTTAGAGCGGAATTCAGAAGTTTTTTTAAGTTCTTCGGCAATTGTTTCAAGAACTTCTTCTAGATTTCCTGCAGATTCTCCGGCTTTTACCATATTCACAAAAAGATCGTCAAAAACATGAGGATATTTTGCCATTGCATCAGAAATATTGGTTCCAGAATTTATATCATTTAAAATTTCTAATAATATTTTTTTAAGCATTTTATTTTTTGATTGTTCTGCTAAAAGATTGATGCCTTTAGTTATAGAAACTCCTGTTTTTAACATTAAAGATAGATAATAAGCCAAAAACATTTTATCTTCCAAGCTAACTTTTTTATATAAAGATTTTATGCTAAACATATTATTCTTTTGTTGCTCTAATTACTTCTTCAATTGATGTTATGCCCATTGCTGCTTTTATAAAACCATCTTCCTGAATTGTTATCATTCCATTTTTTTGAGCTGTTTTTCTAATTTCATCAGCATTTGCTCCATTAAATATAAGTTTTCTAATTTCATCGTTAACCTCTAGAACTTCATGGATTCCTATTCTATCTTTGTAACCATCTGGATTTTTTTTGGATGTTCCTGGTTTATACCAAGTAATATTTTTAAATGTTTGATCTTCGCTTATAATTCCTATTTTTTTTAGTTTTTCGTTTATGCTTTGGGTATTAATTATTTTTTCCAGTTCTTTATATTCTTCTTCAGAAAGCTTGTAAGCGATTTTAGTTTCAGGATCTAATTTCCTTATTAATCTTTGAGCAATAATTACATTAACAGTAGAAGCGATTAAAAAGCTTTCAATTTTCATATCAATTAATCTAGGAAGAGCGCCAGCTGCGTCATTTGTGTGCAGAGTTGAAAAAACCAAATGTCCTGTTAAAGCAGCGTTGATTGCTAATGCAGCTGTTTCATTATCTCTAATTTCTCCAACCATAATAACATTTGGGTCTTGTCTTAAAATTGAACGCAATCCATTTGCAAAAGTTAATCCTATCTCTGGTTTAATTTGAGTTTGATTAGCTCCTTCTAATCTATATTCAATTGGATCTTCAACAGTTACAATATTTATTTCTCTTTTATTTATCATTTTTAAAAGAGTATAAAGAGTTGTTGTTTTTCCTGATCCGGTTGGTCCAGTTGCAAGTATCATACCATAAGGTCTTTCTATTGCTTTTTTTAAAATTTCTATATTATTTGGCTGAAAACCTAATTCTTCTAATGAATAAATTTTTCCTTCTTCTTCTAAAATTCTTATAGCAGCTTTTTCACCGTCAAATATTGGCATTATCGAAACTCTAAAAGAATATTTTTTATTATTTATATTCTCTTTAAATCTTCCATCTTGAGGAAGGCGATGTTCATCTAATTTTAGATTTGATAAAACTTTGATACGTGCAATTAATGCTCCGGCTTCTTCTTTTGGAAAATTGGCAACATCTTTTAGAATACCGTCTATTCTATATCTTACCACAACTTCATTTTCTTGAGGTTCAATATGTATATCTGATGCTTTTGACTCAATTGCGTTATGTATAATAGTGTCTATTATTTTTATTGTAGATTCTGCTATATCTTCTTTGGATTTTATTATTTCTGATGAAGAAGCTAATAAATTCTTTGCCCAATTTTTGGTTTGATTAAAACAATTTAATATTTTTTCTTTAGGCGCATAGTAAATTATTAAATCCATGCCAGTGCGTTTTTTTATAAATTCAATTAATTCTTCATTCCATGGATCATTCATAGCAATGTGCAGTTCATTTTCATTTTTTTTAAATGGCAAAATAAGAGAATTTAAAATTATTGATTCTGGTAGAAGTGAAATTAAATTGATGTTTCCAAATTCAGGCAGATTTGCTTCTGGTATTTTTGACAATTCTGCTTTTATTTTATTAAATTGGTCAAAATCTATTATTTTTTGTTCAATTAAAACTTCTTCAAAAGATTTTTTTGTTTCTTTGGCAATTTTTTCTGCGTTTGAAATATCTTTTTTATTTACTCCGTTTTTTATTAGGGCATTTATAATTGATTTTTTTGATGGAATCATAATGATATTATAGTCTTTTTTATTTATTTTATCCATATATTTGTATTTTTTATTTACTTTTTATAAAATATTTAAAATGTTTGCTAAAATTTATAAATTTTTTGATAAGTTAGAGGATAAGGTAAGGGGCCGTTTAAGTCACAAACCAATTATTTATGGTTTTATTGGCGGGATTGGCATAGTTTTGTTTTGGAGGGGGGTATGGCATACTGCTGATTATTTATCAGAAATTTTATATTATGCTACTTTTTCTGGCCCTGGAATAAGTTATCAAATTCAAGCTCCATGGTGGGACGGCCCGCTTTCTTTTTTAATTGGTTCAATTTTGCTTTTGGCGACAGGTCTTTTTGTTTCTAATTTTATTGGTAATGAAATAATAATTTCAGGATTAAAAGGAGAAAGAAAAGTTTCAGAAAAAACCGAAGAAGAACTTCAAAAAGAATCAGAATTAATTTTAAAAACAATTAATCAAATAAAAGAAATTAGAGAGCACGTTGAAGAAATTGATAAAATTATTAAAAAAGATAAATAATTTTTATTTTGCGGGCTGTAGTATACCGGCAGTACGCACCCTTCGGGAGGGTGAAGACTGGGTTCAATTCCCAGCAGCCCGACTTTAAAAAAATGGCGTATCAAATAAATCATAAAAAATCATTAGAAACATTAATTAGAAATAGTATTGGTTCTAAATTTTTTAAAAGTGTTTATTTTAATGTTGGGGGAGAGATTAAAGATATTTTAAAAAAAGGGGATTTAAGTTGCGCTTTTTATGTAAGTACCGTTTTAAAAATTATTGGACTTATTTCAAATATTCATGCTACTGTTTTGGGGACTATTAAAGATTTAGAAAGTAGTGGTTGGTATCAAATTAAAAATCCTAAAAAATTTGCAGTTGTTGTTTGGGATTCTGATAAAAAACATAAACATTTACATATTGGAATTTGCATAAATAAAAATTTAGCAGTTGACAATTCTTCAAAATTAAAATCTCCGCAAATTCATAAAATTAATCATCGTAAAATAAAAGCGCTTTATTTCCATCCTAATCTTGAATAAAATTTTTGTTGAACTAAAATTATTTTAGTTTGGGCCGTTAGCTCAGTTGGCAGAGCGCCGCATTCGCATTGCGGAGGCCGCCGGTTCAAATCCGGCACGGTCCACAAATAAATTTAATGCTTTAATTGGAATTGACTATTTTTTCTACTTACTTTTTTTGTTATGCCTTCGAGCAACGCAAGTAGGAAATTTTTTAGCTGAGATTAATATTTTTATTCTTACTTTTGTCTTAGTTATTTTGTTTGCTCTGTATAATTGCAAAGCAATTTATTTGGGGTGCGTTTGAGGCGTGCGGGAATTTAAAATTAAGTTTTCTGCAGATATCTTTGTTTCCATACTAAAATTTTGATGTGTGGTTTTACATTACAAAAATAATTTTGTATTATAATTATATATTGATGATTTACTAAAGTGATAAAACTATGACCAAAGAACAAAAATTTTATAAAGCTCTACAGGATGTATTTATTGGTGCTAAGATCGAGGGCGAAGGTGGTTTTGTTAATTTGATGAAGATCAAATCAAATTATTAC
>CAYMYP010000032.1:0-5331 GCA_964394705.1 uncultured Candidatus Saccharibacteria bacterium
AAGAGATATAAATAATGATTATTTTAAAAACCCCCCAAGAAATTGAAATAATGAAAATTGCTGGCAAAAAATTAGCCGAAGTTGTTTCTTTATTAAAAAAAGAAATAAAGCCAGGATTAAAAACAAAGATTTTAGATGATTTGGCTTATCAACTAATAAAAGAAAGAGATGCCGAGCCAGCGTTTTTAAATTATATACCACCAGGAGGAGACAAACCATTTCCAGCATCGCTTTGTGTATCTATTAACGAGACTATTGTTCATGGATTGCCATCAGAATATATAATCCAGCCTGGCGATATTGTTAAATTAGATATTGGTTTAAAATATGGCAGAAACTGTTGGTATTCCGCCACTAAATCAAAGAGAAAAAAATTTAATTTCAGCGACAAAAAAAGCATTGTTTGAAGCAATAAAAATTGCAAAACCTGGAAATACTTTAGGAGATATAGGTTATAAAATTCAATCTATTGCTTTAAAATATAATTTAAGTATTGCTGAAAAATTAACTGGGCATGGTATTGGCAGAAATTTGCATGAAGATCCTTATATTTTAAATTTTGGCAATAGGGAAGAGGGAATAAAATTACAAGAAGGAATGGTTTTAGCAATAGAACCAATGTTTATTTTAGGAAATAAATATTTACTTGAAGATATTGATGGCAGTTTTAAAACAAAAGATAAAAGCAAGACAGCTCATTTTGAGCATACTATAGCAATTTTAAAAAAAGGAAATTTAATTTTAACTAAATAATTTTTATTAATAGTATTTTAAAACTTTATTTTTTAATTGATTAAAACTTTTATTTTGAATGCTTTTTCTAATTAATTTAGTTAAATTTAAAATCCAATAGATATTATGTATTGACAAAAGACTAATACCGTTTAATTCTTTTTCTTTAATAAGATGAGTAATTGCAGATCGGCTATAATTTTTACAAACAAAACAGTTGCAATTTTTATCAATCGGTTTAAATTCTTTTAATCTTTTACCGGATTTCATATTTAATTTTCCTTTAAATGTTAATGCAACTCCGTGCCTTGCCCAGCGAGTTGGGATTACACAATCAAATAAATCAATGCCTTTTTCAATAATATTAAAAATATCATCTACTTCTCCTATGCCTAATAAATGACGAGGTTTTTCTTCTTTTAAAATTGGCATTGTCCAATCTAAAATTTGAAACATATTTTTTTTAGTTTTTCCTAATGCTCCGCCAATGCCATATCCAAAAAAGGGGAGTGATGAAATAAATTTTGCTGATTTTTCTCTTAAATCTTTAAATTCTCCGCCCTGAATAATTCCAAATAAAGCTTGTTTTTTGTTATTCCCAAAGGCTTTTAATGATAATTTTGCCCATTGATGTGTGCGCTCTAATGATTCTTTTGTATATTTATAAGTATCTAATGGCGAGGTACATTCGTCAAAAGCAAAAATAATATCAGCTCCTAAAGCTTTTTGAATTTTTATTGATAATTCTGGCGTTAAAAAAAGTTTTTTGCCGCTTTTAGGTTCTTGAAAATAAACTCCTTTATTTGTGATTTTTACAAAACCTCTTTTTTTTGACGAATAATTTTTATAATTTTCTCCCGGAAAAATGTTTGAAATCTTTCCAACTTTATGCTCGATACTTACGCCTAAACTAAAAACCTGGAAACCACCACTGTCAGTCATTAAAGGAAAATTAATATTAAAATATTTATGAAGACCACCAAATTTTTTTATAATTTTATATCTATCGCTTGTCCAGAGGTGATATGTATTTACAATGGCAATTTGAGGTTTAATTAATTCAAAAAGAACTCCTTTTAACATTCCTTTGGTTGCAACAGGAACAAATTCCGGAGTTTCTATTTTACCGTGCGGTGTTTTTAAAATTCCAACGCGCGCATTTTTATATTTTGATTTAATTTTAAATGAAAACATTTTAATAAAATATAGTTTTAGTGCGATGATAATTTAATTTTTTGTTTCTTGCAAGCGACCAAAGCTTTAAATCAATTAACGGCGTCTCTATTTTTAATTTTTGGCTTAAAATTTCGCCCACAAGTATTGTTGCAGCTCTTAATTCTATCTCCATTTTTGAACCAACTTTAATCTCTTTTTTAGATTTTATAATTTTTTCAAGTTTTGGACTATATTTTAAAAATCCAAATTTGTTTAAAATTGCAGGGAGAACATAGTCTGGAAATGCGGTTAAATCATTTGCGTACTTTTTGTTTTTAATAAATTTATATAAAATCATTTCCCAAAATAAAAGTTGCGCTTTTTTATAGAAATAAACATTATATTTTTTAGAGATATCTTGATAGGGTTTTAATTTAATTAAATTTTTTAAAAATTTTTGGGGAGTATTATATTTTTTAATAAAATTTCTAAAATCATTATTATATTTTTGAAGAAAATTTATTGCTTCTAAATAAATTAAATATCTTTTTTGGGCTAATTTAAAATCTTCATAAGGAGAAATTATTTTTTTAAAATCATCAAAGTTTATTTTTTTAAATCCAAATTTTTTTAATAAAATTAAAAGTCTTTGGTGAAGTCCGCCAAAACCTTTTTGACCATTTATTTTCCAATTTTTAGGGTAAATCCACAAAGAAAAATCTAAAATATTTCTTATAAAAATAAAATTAATAAGATCTTTTTTATTTTTTATTGGTATTTTAAATATTTTTGGTTTAATATTTATTAATTTTTTATAAAAATTTTTATTTATATTTGGGTTTATTTTTATATATTTAAAATTAATTTTTTGGCATTGTTTAATAATTATTTTCTTAAAACTTTTCATTTTAAATATTTTGTTAAATTATTTTCTTTTTTTCTTTTTTGGCGGTTGATTTTTTGCTAAAAATTGTCTTCGGTAAAATTGAACTAATGGATCATTTGGTTTTATGTCAGGATATTCGGGATAATTTTTTTTAACAAATTCCCAAGCTTGTTGTGTTATTTCATCAAGTTTTTCTCTTATTAAATTACCTTTTAAATCATAAACATTTCCTTTTTTGTCAATTAAAGTGTTTGGATCTTCTGGATTTTTTTGTAATATTTCAGCCCTATTTTGATTTTTGCCGGTATCAAACAAAAATCCCGAAAATAAATCTGGCCTTTTCTTTTTCATGATTTTAATTATTTTTATTTTGCAAATTTTTTTTGAATTTTTTTATTTCTTCTTCTGCTTTCATTTGTAAATCTTTTGATATTGCTATTTTAGGTGATATAGATATTAAAATTAAGGGTTTGTTAGTTTTTTTCCAAATTGATAAATTTTTAAAATTAGGCATTTCTTTTATTGAATAATTTAAATTTCCATTATTTGGGTCCCAAACACTGAAATAATCTTTTTGAGATTCTGTAATTATTCCCATACTTAAAGTATTAAAACTTCCGCCGCTTCCAACACGCGCAGGCCAAAGAATAATTATAAATGTATTAGCATCTTTATTTTGATTTATAAAATTTAATCCTTCTTCTAAATTATTAAATATCTTAACTTCTGTTTTTAATTTGATATTTTTTTCTTCAAAATTTTCTTTTATTTTTTTAATTAATCTTTCTTGCGGAAAATTTGTTTTTTCTTCTTGATTAAGTTTATATAAATAAAAATCATAATCGCGATAATAGACAAAGTCAAACTTTCTTTTTTCTCCGGTTAAAACAAAATAAATTGCTTCAGAAGCATTTTGAACTTTATCGATTTTTTCTTTTTTATCTTCTAATTTTTTATATAATTCTGCTAAAGTTATCGCAGCCAAAGACCCGCCTACGGCCCTTTTTATAAATTTTCTTCTATTTATTTCCTTTTTATTTTTTTCATTGTCTTTATCTCTGCCTCCTGGTATAACTTCAAATTTATGTTTCATATTTTTATTTTAAAATAATAAATTCTATTTGTCTAATTAAATATTAAATTAAAACTTGACCTTTTTGGTTCGATGGCTATAATTTAAATATGAATTTTTATAAAATTGTTTTGTGGTCAATAACAATATTTTTAGCTGTTTCAATTATTTTCTCTTTTTTTGTTGGAGAACTATCTAAACAAGAAGTTTTGAGTTTAAACCAGCTTGTTCAAAAAATTAATAATAATGAAGTTAAGGAAATTAATGTTTCCGGCGAAAATTTAAATATTGTTTTAAATAACGACACAAAAGTTATAGCAAAAAAAGAAGCAGACGCGTCCTTAACTGAAACATTAAAAAATCTAGGAGTAAATCAAGATGCTTTGCAAAAAGTTAATATTCAAGTTACTGAAGAAAGCGGTTGGAAATTTTGGGCTGGACTTTTAATTCCAACGCTTCTGCCATTGATTATTATTATTGGATTTTTTTGGTTTACATTTAGGCAAGCAAGAAGCGGAATGACGCAAGCTTTTAATTTTGGCAGATCTAATATTAAATTATTTTCGCCAAGAGATGGAGAAAAAATTACTTTTAATGATGTTGCTGGACTTCGTGAGGCAAAAGAAGAATTAGTGGAAGTTGTAGATTTTTTGAAAAATCCTAAAAAATTTTTAGATATGGGCGCAAAAATACCAAGAGGGGTTTTACTTGTGGGACATCCTGGCACTGGCAAAACACTTTTGGCAAGAGCTATTGCTGGCGAAAGCAATGTGCCGTTTTTTCATGTTTCTGCTTCAGAATTTGTGGAAATGTTTGTGGGCGTGGGAGCGGCAAGAATAAGAGATGCTTTTGCAACAGCAAAAAGTGCAGCGCCATCTATTCTTTTTATTGATGAAATTGATGCAGTTGGGAGGCAACGTGGAGCAGGTTTAGGTGGTGGAAATGATGAAAGAGAGCAAACCCTCAATCAAATTTTGGTGGAGTTAGATGGTTTTGATAGAAACACAAAAGTAATAGTTTTAGCAGCAACTAACAGACCTGATGTTTTAGATCCAGCATTGCTTAGGCCTGGAAGATTTGATAGACGTATTATTTTAGATTTGCCAGATATAAATGATCGCGAAGAAATTTTAAAAATTCATGCTCGTGGTAAACCATTGGCTGCTGATGTTGATTTAAAAAAAGTTGCTGCGCGTACTCCTGGATTTTCAGGGGCTGATTTAGCTAATTTAATTAATGAAGCAGCAATTTTAGCAGCCAGAAGAAATAAAACACAAATAAGTCAAATGGAATTATTTGATTCAGTGGAAAAAGTAATTTTGGGACCAGAGAGAAAAAGCAAAGTTATTTCGTTAAAAGAAAAAGAAATTACCGCATATCATGAGGGATGCCATGCTTTGGTTGCTGCTTCAATTAAAGAGTCTGATCCTGTGCATAAAGTTTCAATAATCAGCAGGGGATTTACGGGAGGCTATACAATGAAATT
>CAYMYP010000033.1:0-5215 GCA_964394705.1 uncultured Candidatus Saccharibacteria bacterium
GCCATTCTTACTAATGCATCATAAACAGCAACATCACCATGTGGATGGTACCTTGCAAGCACTTGACCAATCACATTTGCTGATTTTCTAAATTTAGAACTACTTGTAAGCCCGGAATCCCACATATCCCACAAAATTCTTCTATGCACCGGCTTTAGCCCATCGCGGACATCAGGCAATGCTCGCGCAACAATAACTGACATTGCATAATCTAAATAAGATTCTTCTAATTCTTCTCTAATTTCTTTTTTTATAATTTCGCTCATTTTATTTAATTATATATTCCTTAGGTGTCATTATAATATCGCCTAAAAATTGAACTCCATTTTTTAACATTTCAAAAGTAAAAGCTCCGCCAATTTTTATTCTTTGCGCAAAAGATTCATTATTATTTGTTTCTTCTTTTGGCGCCATAACTATAAAATTGAAATAAGCTCCCCAAACATAAATTAAAATACCCATTGCAAAAATACTTAAAATCACAAGCAATCTTTTTTTGGTTTGATAACCGCTTTGTCTAATTTTTTCTAAAAATTTAAACATTTGCTTTAAGCAAAACTACCTCTTTGACTTTATTTTCAATATCTTTTTTCTTAAAAACAAATTTTTCTTCTGCTTCAGCTTTTTGCCCTAAAATTTTTAAAAATTCTTTAGTATTGCCATCAACAAATGAAGGAATAACAACTTTTGGCTCTAATGTTTTTACAATCTTTGCAGCTGCCTCTGGTTTTAAAAGCTGCTTTTCGCCGATTGGCAAAAATAAAATATCTGGCGAAGAAATACCATCCAAAAATTCTCCTTGAGGTACATCAATAATTGGTCCTAAATTTACAATTTTTAAATCATCCCAAAAAATTTCAAAAATTGTTTTAATAAATTTATTTGTAGATTCATTATCAACCCGAAAACCAAAAATATCAATCCCAGAAATTTCATATTCTCCTGAAAAAGCAATTTCATTTTGAGGCAATGGCAAAACTAAATTAGTGGGCGCAATTGTACGCAAAATTATATCAGCTTTAAGCCTATTGTTTATTGGATCAAATAAAATACTCTTCTCTCCAGATTGCAACCTAAAACAATTTTGGCCAAAATAATTAATAACCATAAATTTTAGTTTAGCAGAAAATTAAAGAAATTTCCAATTTTTTAAAATTATTTTTATTAAAATAATTTTAGGTTATAATACTTTTATGCAAATACTTGCTTTAAATAAAAAGGCTAATTTTGATTATGAAATTTTTGAAAAATTTGAAGCCGGAATAATTTTATCTGGATTTGAAACAAAAGCGGCTAAAGTTGGTAAATTTAATATTGTTGGAAGTTATGGCCAAATAAAAAATGGTGAGGTGTGGTTAATTAATTCTTCAATTGATCCATATCAACCAGACAATACGCCAAAAGATTATACTCCGCAAAGAACAAGAAAATTATTACTCCATAAAAAAGAAATTAATTATTTAATTGGAAAATTAAATCAAAAATTTTTACTTATCCCAACAAAAGTTTATTTAAAAAATAATTTTATTAAATTAGAATTAGCTCTTGCAAAACCACGCAAAAAATATGATAAAAGAGAATTGATTAAAAAAAGAGAAATTCAAAAAGAAATTAAAAAAATAATTTAAAAAGCAACTTAATTAATTTATTTTTATAATTGATTTTCTTGTTTATTTAAGGTAAAATTATTTTTAAGCTCGCGTGGTGTAGCCTGGCTAACACGCCTCCCTGTCACGGAGGAGACCGCCGGTTCAAATCCGGTCGCGAGCGCAAAATATTTAATAACTTATATTAATTTTAATTTTATCTAATTTTTCTGGTATTTTATTAATAAGAAATGGCGGCCAAATTAAAACCTGCGTATTTGCTATTTCATTAGAATTTTTTATGTTAAATGTAATTTCTTTAATGTTTTTACCGGCAATTTCTTTTTTAAAATCATCTGCATTTAAATCAAAAACAATTGCCCCGCTTGCATTTAAAGTTAATTTTGCTTCGCCTTTTGAAAAATCAATCTGCGGATTAGAAAAGTCCAATTTTAAATCAATAATTTTTTTAGGTTTTTGATCTAAAGTACTTGTGGTATTTATTTGAATCAAAAAATTATAAATGTCTTTTTCTTTTACTCCAATAGTTTTAATCTTGCCTGTTGCAAATACAGCAAAATTTCCCTTATCATCAGTTGTAGTATTTACTGATAATCTTTGAATATTAATGTCTGGATCACCAATAAATTTAAATTCAGGTGGCTGTTTTAATGTTAAATTATTTTTTAAAGCTGAAATTAAAATTTCTTTTGTCTTTTGCTGAGCTGAATCGATATCTTCTTTTTGAGGAATTAATTTTTCACCAATAAATCCTCCTTTTATTTCGTTTTTGATTTCTCCATAAAATCCGTTATATTTAGTGCTGCCCTTAAATCCTGGAATAGTAAGTTTGTTTATCGGCCCGCTGTTATATTCTCCGCCAGGTTTATCTGCAATTATTTCTGCATCAATTGAGGAAGGAACAATTTTCCCGTTTTTAATTTGCGCTCCTGGAACAACTATTTGATTTTTAAGTCTATAGATTAAACCACTAGGAGCCTCAAATCTCGTAGAAGCAACAAGTACTTGCGGGTCAGAACTATAATTATTATATATTGTAATTATTCCACTTGCTTTTTCTTCAACATATTTTTTGCCAGTTGCCTTAAAAGTTTGAGTTGTATTTGATTCATATTCAAAAATTTGAGCCGGAATGGTTTTAGAATTTAAATTTATTGAAGAAATATTTTTAGAAATATTTATTGCATCATTAAATTGAAATGGTGTTTTTGCTAACTTTATATTTAAAAAGGAAAATTTCCAGGCGCCAAATAAAATAATTAATATTAAAAATGCCCAAAAAATTTTTTTAAAAGATTTTTTAAAATTTATTTTCTTTTTGCTTTCTTTTTTAATTTCTTCTTCAAAATTATATTCTTTAAAATATTTATTTTGATGATTATTTTCTTCTTCTTCAAAAATAATTTTTTTCGGAGATTCTTCTATTTTTCTAATTTTTATTTCTTTGGTTTGGCTATTTTCTTTAAAAATTTCTTTTTCTTGGTCCGGTTTTGTTTTTTTATTTTTTATTTGAGCACCAAAATAATTTCTTGCAAAAGACAGATCAGTCATTTTTTTGCGCTTATTAAATAGAGGATGTAAAGATTCTATGCCCACTTCTTCTGCTAATTCCAAAACCTCATCATCAACAGATTCTATTACTAAATCTTTGTTTAACCCATCAATAAAATTTTTAAGCTCATAAAGATTTTCAATATTTTTTTTAATCTCTGAATCTCTTGGGACAATGAAAACTAATACATCAATACCTTCTAAATTCATTCCGCCAACATCTTCTTTAATATCATCAATTGTAGCTTTCTTGCTTAAAAGTATTTTTTGCATAACAATATTATTTTAATGCAAAATTAAAATTAAGGCAAAACTACTGCGCGAATTCTTCTTATATCAACGCCAACTCCTTCTTCTTTTTTAATTATAAATTTGCCAACTTCTCCTGTTTTTAATACATGAGGGCCATTACAAAATTCTTTACTCCAAGCATTTTCTAAAGAATTACCAACATAATAAACCTTAACAATGTCTGGATATTTATTCTTAAAAAAAGATAAAGCCCCAAATTCGTATGCCTTTTCTTTGGGTAATTCTACAAAATTTACAGGTAAATTTTCCTGAATTTTTTGGTTAACTAAATCCTCAACTTTTTTTAACTCTTCTTCTGTTAATTTCCTTTTAAAAGTAAAATCAAAACGGAGTCTTTCTGGAGTAATATCTGAACCAGCTTGCTTAACTTCATCGCCCAAAATCAATCGCAAAGCTTGCTGTAATAAATGAGTTGCTGTATGAAGTCGCTTAATTTTTTTAATTTCTTCTTCGTTTTTAGCTTTAATTTCACCAGTATCTAAAACTAAACCGTGTCCTCCAAATTTTTTTTCTTGTCCCTGGCGCGAAATCTCTTGATGTCTTAAAAATTCAGCCTCAAAATCAGCGTAATTTAAGTTTAATGTTTTTTCTCTGCCTAATTCTTTAATTATTTCATAAGGAAGCCCATAAGTAGAATAAATATAAAAAGCTTCCCGCGCTCCAATTTCTTTTATCTTTTCAATTTCTTTTAACCCCTTATCAATACTTTTATAAAATTTATCTTTTTCTTTTAAAATTTCTCCGGAAATTATATCTTTTTTTGAAAATAATTCAGGATAAACTAAATTATAAATTTCAAAAATTTTATCAATTAATCTCAAAATGAATTGCTCGTCAATTTTAGTTAAATAAGCATAAACCAAAGATCTTCTTAAAATTCTTCTCAAAACATAGCCAGCTTCTTTATTTGAGGGAATTACTCCATCGCCAATCAAAAAAACACTTCCTCTAAAATGATCAGCTAATATTCTTTTTGTTCTATCTTCAATGTTTAAATTATTTAAAATCTCAAAAATTGGAGCAAAAACATCTGTTTCAAAAATATTTTTTTTATCCTGAACTATCATCAAAAGTCTTTCTAACCCCATCCCAGTATCAATTCCTTTAGTTTTTAATTCAGACAAGTTATGATTTTCATCACAAAAATATTCATTAAAAACAATATTCCAAATTTCAACAATTTGATTATTTTTATTTTTAATATAAATTTCAGTAGTTGGACCGCATGGCCCAGATTTACCAGTTGGCCCCCAAAAATTATCAACTCCTTCTTTATAAATTTTATTTTTTTCTATCCCAAAGCTTTCCCAAATTTCAAAAGATTCTTTATCTTCAAAAACATTTTTTCGCCAATCATTTTTATTTTCAATTTTTTCTGGCGAAAAAACAGTAACCTTATCAATAATTAAATTTAATTCTTTGGTTAAAAATTCATAAGCATATTTTATTGCTTCCCGCTTAAAATATCCGCCAAAAGAAAAATTGCCAAGCATTTCAAAAAAAGTTAAATGTGTTTCATCTCCAACTTCATTAATATCTGAAGTACGAAAACATTTTTGAATTGATACTGTATTTAATGATCCAAAATCTTTTAAAGCATTAAGCTCGCCCAAATAATAAGGTTTAAACTGTTGCATTCCAGCTGTTGTTAAAAGAACAGATGGATCAGAAGGAACTAAAGAACTTGATACAACAATTTTATGATTATTTTTTTCAAAAAAATTTAAAAATTTTTTTCTAATTTC